>QWPU01000204.1 GCA_003671065.1 Planctomycetota bacterium
CTCGCCATCTTTCTCACCGCAGGAGGCCTCCTCCTCGCATGGACCGCCGTCCGCATCGGTTGGGGCTTCGACGCCGAGGTCTACAAAGCTGGACTTATGGGGCTTGCTGCGGCAACCACTGCGCATGTCCTGGGCACTTTCGCAGGTGCGTTCCTCGCGCCAACGCAAGGCTCGCTCCTCGCCTACTTCGCTTCGACCGTTGTGCGCTTCCTGCTTACACCGACTTTGGCTCTCTCGTTATACTTTGCCCTCCCAATGCAGCCCACTGCGCTCCTGATCGGAGCCGCAATGGGCTATGTCATCATCTTGGTCGCCGATATCGGGACCATGTTGAAGGCATCTAGTCGCTTAAACGCGACTGGACAGAAGGCCTGAGGATCGCCAGAGCAATCGGCTTGAATTGAGCCGAAAACTAGTAGTTTTCAGCGTGCGTGAGTTCTATCCGCGGTGCTGTAAAGCACTCGATTGCCGAGTTTGTGACGGAGTTCACAAACCACGCATCGAGCCTTGCTAGGACCCGTGTGAGATAGGTCTAGACAGAGATTGAGAGAAATCGATAGAAATCGATAGAAATTGAATCGTCACGAGAGAGCATTTCGCCAGCACGCCGTCAAGCCGAATCGAACATGAATCTCCCCCTCGCCTTTGAACCACAACTTCTCACTGGTCTCCACTCGTCGATCGCTGGTCTCACCACCGTGCTTGGCGAAGGAACTCCGCTCGACCATGTGCTTGACAGGCACTCTGCGTTTGGCGAACTGTTTGGCTACAACGGTCTGAAGTTGAGCGTTGTCTCGCTCGTCGTTGGCGGCCTAGTCACCGCCTTCGTGCTCTTCTTCGCCGCCAAGCGCATCCGCACAGGGTCCTCGGCTGAGGGAACCGATCGTTACCTCACCAAAGGTCGCACCGCCCAGCTCGTTGAAGTCATGGTGCAAGGTCTGCGTGAAGGAGTCCTCGAGCCGCTCTTGGGCAAGAAGACTTCGGATTACTACCTTCCGTTCTTCCTCTCGCTCTTCTTCTTCATCTTGACGCTCAACCTCTTTGGGCTCATCCCCTTTGGCGATGGCCAAGAGATGTACCACAAGTTGTTTGGCGGTCACGCTGAGGGGCACAGTGATCAAGGTCACGCGAAAGTGATCTTCTTCGGTGGCACCGCGACCGCGTCGCTGTCGGTGACTGCAGGCCTCGGGGTCATCTCGTTCGGCGCCATCATGTATCAGTCGATGCGCGACCTCGGGCCGAAGGGATTTTTGGAGCACATGTGCGGCGGTAAAGAACTGCTCACGGGACCGAAGCCGCTGCTGTTGGTCGTTCCGATCATCTTCGTGGTCGAGATCCTCGGCCTCTTCATCAAGCCAGGCGCACTTGCTATTCGTCTCTTCGCGAACATGCTCGCAGGGCACACGCTGCTCGCAACGATCTTCATGTTCACCGCGATGGCACTCAAGTCAGGCGGTTGGGGCCTCGCGGCGCCGATCGGCATCGTGAGCGCTGTCTTCGCGCTCGCGATCAGTTTCCTCGAACTCTTTGTCGCCTTCCTTCAGGCGTTCGTATTCATGTTCCTCACCGCGGTGTTCATCGGAATGATGACGCACCATGGGGACCACGAGCACGAGAATGAAGACGAGCATGCGCATGGGAACACTCATGCACATTCTCATGCACATTGAGTCGTTCGTCCGTCAAAGCCACGCCAGAATTTTCGTCACACAACTCGTCATATAAGTCGTCACACCTCATTTGGAGCTCAGTTGAATATGTCCACCATGCGCAAGATCCTTCCGTTCGTCGTCCTCGGCGCTGTCGCCATCCTCGCAAACCCAGCGCTCGCGCAGGGTGTTGAAGCCGCCGTGGCTGCTCCTGAGGGCAAGCCACTCTCTGCTGGTCTCGCAGCCATCGGTGCAGGTCTCGCCGTCATCGGCGCAGGTCTCGGCATCGGTCGCATCGGTAGTGGTGCAGTCGAGGCGACCGCTCGCCAGCCAGAGATGGCATCGACCATCCAGACTCAGATGATCCTCACCGCAGCGCTCATCGAAGGCGTCGCGCTGTTCGCGGTCGTCTGCGGCCTGCTCGCCATCCTGTGATGACGCGCGAAGGTTGATGCGTGAGCATTGACTTGCTTGAAACACTCAGGTCGCCGCGTGGGTCACCACGCGGCGACCATTCAGAAACGCCACTCGCGTTTCTCGACAGTCCTCGATTCCGCCCGTCCTTGATTTTGGATCACTCATGACTTCATTCCTCGCAGCAGGCCCTCTCGACCCCGATGTCATCGGCTTCACCACAGCGATCGTTGTGTTCTTGGCGGTTCTCGTAGTCCTGACCAAGTTCGTTTGGCCAAAGATCATCGCTGGCCTCGACGAGCGTTACGCGAAGATCCGCGACGAGATCGATGCGGCCGAGAAGGCTCGCCACGAGGCGCAGTCCGCGCAACGCAAGTTTGAAGAGAAGCTCCAGCAAGCTCAAGCCGAAGCGACCGCCACCATCGCCGCCGCGCAAGCGACTGCTCGCAAAGCAGGCGATGAACTTCGCGCACGCAATGATGCCGAACTCACCGAACTCAAGGCTCGCGCGCTTGCAGACATTCAATCCGCCAAAGAAGGCGCCGTGAAGGAACTGAACGATCACGCAGTCGCACTTGCACCACGATGGCATCGAAGATCCTTCGTCGCGAAGTCAGCGCAACTGATCAATCGCGCCTCGTGACTGAGAGCCTTGCTGAACTCAACCGCGCACGCAACTGACGCACCGATACGACCCTTCACCATGGCTACCACCAAACACATTGATGAAATCGCGAGCGTGTACGCGAAGAGCCTCCTCGAGGTGTGCGACGCTGTTCCTGCGGGCGGCATCACGCTTGCGGAAGGTTGCGCTGCGGAACTGCGCGATCTGAGTGAGCTCATCGCGGCCGACAAGCAGTTCGCTGAGTTTCTCAAGACGCCGATCATCGGTCAAAGCACGCGCCTCGCGACGCTTGACACCATCATTAAAGGCCGCGTCTCTGACTTGGTCTATCGCTTCCTCATGGTGCTCGCCTCGCACGGTCGCACTGATCGACTGACCGATGTGAGCGACGCGTTCGACTCGCTGCTGCAAGATCGTCTCGGTCGCATCGAAGTCGACATGATCACTGTCGACGGCCACGCGAGCGCTGATGTGATCGCAACCGTCAAAGCTCGCGTGAAGGAAGTGTTCTCGAAGGACGCTGTGCTTCATCAATACGCTGATCCAAAAATGATCGGCGGCGTGAAGCTGCGCATCGGTGATCAGCTCATCGACGGCAGCGTTGCCACTGAACTTCGCAACATGAGCGAAGCGCTTACCAATCGCGGCGCCGCTGCCATTCGCACGCGACCAACTGACTTCATTCGCGACTAATCGCGCGCGCACCAACTTCAAACTTCAAACGACCACTCAACCAGATTCAGCTTTCGCAGGGCACACGCCCAGCATGTAGAAGGAACCACCCGTGAAGATCAAGAGCGACGAAATCACATCAGTCATCCGCAAGGAAATCGAGCAATACTCGGGCAAACTTGAGATCTCCGAAGTTGGCCAAGTGGTCGAAGTCGGTGACGGTATCGCCCGCGTCTATGGTCTTTCGAAGGCCATGGCAGGCGAACTCATCGAGTTCCAAGGCGCGACGGGCACGGTCATGGGACAGGTGATGAACCTCGAGCTCGACACCGTCGGTTGCGTCCTCTACGGCGAAAGCACTGCGATTCGCGAAGGCGACACAGCGCGCGCAACGGGCAATCTGCTCGAAGTGCCAGTTGGCCCTGAGCTGCTCGGTCGTGTTGTCGATCCACTCGGCAACCCAATTGACGGTGGTCCCGCGATCAACGCGTCGGGTCGCCAAAAGGTTGACATCGTTGCGCCTGGTATCGCTGCTCGTCAGCCAGTGACTGAGCCGTTGCAGTTCGGCATCAAGGCCGTTGACTCGATGGTTCCAGTGGGTCGCGGTCAGCGCGAACTCGTCATTGGCGATCGCAAGACAGGCAAGACCGCGGTCTGCATCGACGCGATCATCAACCAGCGTCAATACTGGGGCACCGAGCAGGCCGTCGTCTGCATCTATGTCGCCGTCGGTCAGAAAGATTCAACCGTCGCGGGCGTCGTCGAAACACTTCGCAAGCACGGCGCGCTTGAGTACACCATCATCGTGAACGCAGGCGCGTCAACCGCCGCTCCGCTGCAATACATCGCGCCCTACTCAGGTTGCGCGATGGGCGAGTACTTCATGTGGCAGGGCAAGCAAGGCAAGAGCCCGAAGCACGTGCTTTGCGTCTACGACGATTTGTCGAAGCAAGCGGTTGCGTATCGCGAGCTTTCGCTGCTCCTTCGCCGTCCACCAGGACGCGAGGCGTACCCAGGCGATGTGTTCTATCTCCACTCCCGTTTGCTCGAGCGCGCCACGAAGTTGTCGAAGGACAACGGCGGCGGTTCGATTACTGCGCTTCCGATCATCGAGACGCAAGAAGGCGATGTGAGCGCGTACATCCCGACCAATGTGATCTCGATCACCGACGGTCAGATCTATCTGCAGCCTGAGCTTTTCAGCGCGGGCATTCGTCCTGCTATCAACGTCGGCATCTCGGTGTCGCGCGTCGGTGGAAACGCGCAGATCAAAGCGATGAAGGAAGTCGCTGGCTCGCTTCGTCTTGACCTTGCGGCGTACCGCGAGCTCGAAGCGTTCGCGCAGCTCGGTACCGATCTCGATGCCGCGTCGAAGCGTCAACTTGATCGTGGCGCGCGCATGGTCGAACTGCTCAAGCAAGGCCAGTACAAGCCAATGGATGTGATCGACCAGTGCATCTCCATCTTCGCGGCAAGCCGTGGATACATGGACGATGTGCCAATCGCGGCGGTGACGAAGTTTGAAGAAGGTCTGCTCAATTTGCTCAAAACTCAGAAGGCTGAGTTGCGCGCGAAGCTCGAGACCGCGAAGAGCTTCAAGGGTATTGAGGATGAGTTCAAGGCGACGGTTGCTGCGTATAAGGCGAGCTTCAAAGCCTGAGGTTGAAGGCCTGAAGTTGAAGGCTTGAAGTTGAAGGCCTGAAGCGTTAGATCCAATGCAAAGTTCCAACAGGCGTCGCGATTGCGGCGCCTGTTGTCTTTTTTATCTGTTGTCTTTTCATCGATGCTTACTGCATGTTTGCGAGACCAGCCGCAAGTGTGGTCTCTGCGCGAAACCCAAACAGTGCATCAGCGCGACTCGTGTTCGCCACACTGTCGCGCACTTCGCCTTCGCGCGCGGGTTCGAACCGTTGCACCGCGCTCACGCCACAGACGCCGGCAATCACAGTGACGAGCGCGTTGATCGAAGTTGCCACACCAGTTCCAATGTTGATCGGCGTCGCACGCAACGGACTCGGCGCGTTCAACGCGAGTGTGATCGCACGCGCGGCATCCGTGACACTCGTAAAGTCGCGCGTCTGCTCGCCATCGCCATAGAGCGTGACCGCTTCACGCCGCCGCAGCGCCGCAAGAAACCGCGGGATTACCGCGGCATACGCGCTGTTTGGATCTTGTCGCGCGCCATAGATGTTGAAGAAGCGCAACACGCCAGCATCGATGCTTCCTGCGGCGGACGCGTCGCGCAGCAAGTGTTCGCCGTCCAACTTCGTGAGCGCGTAAGGCGACAGCGGTTGCGGAGTCATCGTCTCGTCTTGCGGCCCGGCTGCCAGTCCGTAGACGCAGCAACTCGACGCAAACACGATGCGCTCCACGCCGTTGCGTCGCGCCACATCAATGAGGTTCGCAGTCCCATCGACATTGACTTCGCGATAGCCCTTCGTGTCCGAAAAACTTTCGGTCACACTCGCCCGCGCCGCAAGATGCACCACGCCGAAGCAACCGATCACCGCGCGCGCCATGAGCGCTGTTGAAGTCACCGATCCTTCAATCACCTCAACGCGATCACGCACCGCCGCGAGATTCGCAAGCGTTCCGCTGCTGAAGTCATCAAGCACACGAACGCGATGCCCTTGCCCGAGCAACGCTTCACAT
>QWPU01000205.1 GCA_003671065.1 Planctomycetota bacterium
CCTGTGCGAGCGGGTTGACAGATGTATTCACAGGGCCGCGCAAGAGAAACTCGTCGACCATCTTGCCCGCGTCGGTCGGTGCATCGGTAGATGCTGTAGCGTGACCGATGGCTCGCATGGAGAACAAACTCACGATCGCAACAACTGCAACGCTTGCGAACGCCATCGTTCCAAATCCGTAGCGCCTGCGCGCGGCGCCTGGCGCCACGGTGATCGATTCTGCTGATTCCTCGAAGGAAAGCGGGATCGAACGCGCTTCGTCATCAAACGGATTTTCGCCTTCGGTCTGCTTCGTTGGTTTCGTCATTTCATGCTCCGATCAGAGGCCGACGCGACAACTTCGCCGCCGTTGAAGTAGATGCTGAGCGTGAACTCCGCGCGCATGGCGTTGCCCACTGCGTCCTTAGGATCATCACGCGGGCCCATGCCAAGTTTGGTGATCTTCATCGCATGCACGCGCGTGATGCGCGGCAAACTCTCAACATCCAAGAGGAATTGATAGAAGCCTTCGAAGTTGCCTTCGATGACAGTCTTCAACGGCAGTTCCATCGCAAGCCCCGCAGGCACAGCCTTCTCGCCCTTGACGCTGCGTACATTGAGTTGCGACTTTTGCGCCAGCTGCGTCACTTGTTCGAGAATGCGATCGACGCCTTCGCGATCAGGAAGCTTCTGGTTGAGTCGCTCGAGATCTTCTTCACGCTGCGCAATTTCGCGACCGAGGTCACCGATGCGATCCGTGAGGATATTCAATTCAGACAGACGCTTTTCCTTGGCAGAAATTTCAGCACGTGCGTCACGAATCTCCGCGTTGCGCGGAGCAAACACAAAGAAGTACGACGCGATTGGAATCGCAAGCAACACGCCAAAGAAGGCGAATTCACGCAGTCCACGGTTGGTACTCATTAGTCTTCCTCTCCTTCATGCAGCAGTGCAGGGTGCGCGTTTACCGTCGAATCTTTGTCGTGCGAAGGAGTCGCTGTCAACATGCCGCCAGCAGCGTCCTTCAAAATCCCGCGATCAAGTGGATCACTCGGAGCCTTCAGCGCAGCGAGACCTTCCCATCCACGCACTGCAGCCCCTGGCTCGATGCGCATGGAAATGCGGAATTGCCGCATGATCTTGCCACGGACTTCCTTCTCTTCACTCACCTCAAGACGAATGCCCGAGAAGAAAGGAATGCGCGACAACTCGCCCATCCAACGACTCACATCAAGATCATCTGGTGCGACACCGGTCGCGTTCACGATGACGCGTCGAAGCACTGGCTCTGGCTTGGCAGCAACCTCGGGTTCCTTCATGCGTCCCGTGGTAGTGCGCCGCGCTTTTGGATCGCCCTTCGCACCGCCCGCAGGCTTTGCTACTTTGATTTCTTCGCTCTTGAGTTCAAGGTCGAGGAGCGACAAGTTCTCAGGCATCGTGTTCACAAGGCTGGCGAGCAGCACGCTGCGAGGCACTGGCTCAAGCAGCCCGCGCGCGAGCTCAGCCTTCTCAACCATTTGCTCGCGCATGGCTTCGAGACTCTTCATCTCAGTGATTTCTTTCGCCGCTTGTTCAGTGTTCGCGTTGACAGACGCTTGCGCGCTGCGCACATCGGTCCATTGACGATTCGTCACAAGAAACGCGGCGAACACAGCACACATGACAATGCCAAAGAGCGCCAGCGCAAAGATGCTGCTGCGCCGTTCGCGTGCATCGCGCACATAGTCGTCAGGAAGAAAGCTCGTTCCATTCGTCATCGTGATATCCCCATTCAGAGATCGGTTGGTGAAGAAGCGAGTCCGCAAGCAGCGGCCCAGCCAGGGTGAGTAGCGTGTTGATCTGGAAGTCCAACAGGTGTCGGACCATGTGCGCGCAGACGAGCGAGTGGATCGCCAACCTTCGCTGGAAGTCGAAGTGAACCAGCGAGTGCTTGGCAGAGGCCAACATCGCGCGCCTCGCCACCGAGGAACACGACGCGATCAATGCGGCGATCGCGAAAGAGTGCGCTGTGATAGCGCGTGCACATGCTCAGTTCATCGCACAAACTATCGATTGTCTCGGCTGCTTCACTGGCAATCGTGCGTGCTTGCGTTGAGGGTAGTGCGCTGAGCGCAGGAGTTTCTCCGCCGCTGCGACGATCTTCCGCAACGCGAAGCATCGCCATGCCCGAATCGGTGCTCACTGTTGCGCGCACTGCCGCTGCCGCGGTTCGAATTGGTCGCACGCCTTCAGCCAAACGCGCGGCGCGTGCCACTTCGAGCGTGACACCACGAGCTTCCGCAATGCGCGCATCAAAGGTGCGACCCGCAATGGCAATAGATTTCGCAAAGACAATTTGCGCGCCGTGACAGATCGCAACTTTCGTGCCGCTGTAGCCGAGATCGACATACATCGTGGAAGTCGTCGCGTCTTCGATGCGGCGATTCACATGATCAAACGCGTGGATGAGCGCCGAGATCTCGCCATGCACGCCGACCACCGTGAACTTCGCGCGCTTGAAGAGTGTGACATAACGCATTACATCTTCGCGCGACATCGCAAAGGCGATGTGTTCGACCTTCGCTTGCCCGTCACGATTTGTTTCGCAGACCTCATGCGTGCGCACGACAAGTGCTGCAGGATCGCAGCCGAGTGCGATGGCGATTTGCGTGCGCACCACTTCGTTGGCGCGAGGCGCGTCAGCCGCTGCAACGCCAATGTGCTGCACGAGCATGTGCTGCGAGAATGGCGAAAGCACCACGCGATTGCCGCGAAATCGCCCTTCGCTCAGCACGCGTGGAAGTTCGTTCGCGAGATAGGTGAAGCGATCTTCAATCGGTTGCGAGCGAATCTCGTCGCTGAAGGGAATGAACGCCGCCGCGATTGCACTGGGCTTGTCGCCCAATGACGCTTGCAGCAATTTCACACCAGAGCTGCCGAAATCAGCAAGCACTGGCGAATGTTGTTGACGGAACACACCAAAGCTCATCGCGACGATTCCTCACGCGTAAACGGGCATAGCCAACCAAGGAACGACCTCAGACACGGAGGGGAGATCGACTGGATTGCAGCGCGAATTGAGGCGGAACGCGCCGAAGATGCGCGATCAGACGCTGGCGCGGTGCGCAGAGTGACTTGCCGATAATGGCGAGTAAGGCAGCGAATCTGGCGGCGAAACTACCGCGCTCCCCCGTTGCGAGTTACGCCTTCACACGAAGGTGTTCGGTCAGTTCTGCAAGCGCGACAAGAGTTTGTGACCCCGAGTGTGACCCCGAGTCAAGATTCTTCAGAGCGATCTGACCTTCCGTGAGTTCTGCGCCGAGAATCACAGCAAATCGCGCGCGCGCCTTGCCCGCGTCACCTAAAAGTTTGCCGACATTGCGCGTGACCTTCGAACTCGAACGCGCGTGAAATCCTGCGCGACGAAGCGCCATCATCAGTCGCGGGAGTTCGGCTTCGGCGGCTTCACTTCCCGCTGAAATCACAAACGCATCAGGTCGCGGCAAGAGCGCGGCCCCGTCATCGGGAAGAAGTTTGCGATCACGCAACACATTCGCAAGCACAACATCGCCCATGCCAAATCCGCACGCGGCCATCTTCGGTCCGCCAAACAATTCGACGAGACCGTCGTAGCGTCCACCGCCAGCGACCGCGCGTTCAGCCCCCGAAATCTCGTGGATTTCAAACACTGTGCCGGTGTAGTAGGCGAGGCCACGCACGATGCCGATGTCGACGGTGCACCATTCGAGAATGCCCGCGCGCGTTGCGGCGGCGCGCACTTCATCAAGCGCGGCGAGCGCTTCAACAGGAATACCGATCTTCGTTGCGAGCGCGCTGATCTCATCAGCAAGTGGCTGAGTCGCGCGCGCGGCAAGATCAAAACTCGCCACTCCTTCCGCACTCAACCCAAGTGCTTGCGCGCGAGTCGCGAATTCATCAGGCTTCAGTTTGTCGCGACGATCAAGCAGCGTCATCGCGTCAGCCGACTTCTCCTCGCTCACACCGAGCGCGCTGAGCAATCGACCAATCGCGACGCGGTGCGACAGACGCACTTGAACATCCAGTGGCGTCAAACCCAATCTCTCAAGCGCAAGGATCGCGCACGCAATCACATCGATGTCAGTCGCCGCGCCTTCAACGCCGAGCGTGTCGATGTTCCACTGCACAAACTCGCGCAAACGGCCGCGTTGAGGGCGTTCGGCGCGAAACATGTTCGGTATCGCAAACCACTTCACAGGCACTGGCAACGCACCAGCGCGCGCGGCCACCATGCGCGCAAGCGTCGGTGTGAACTCAGGTCGCAACGCATAATCGTTCTCGCCGCCCGCGCGACGAAACGAGAACAGTTCATTCACGATGCCTTCACCACTCTTCGCGGTGTAGAGCTCAAGGTGTTCAAACGCAGGACCTTCGACTTCATCGAAGCCACAGTCAATCGACGCGCTGCGCCACGCGTGCTCGATGTGACGACGCACCGCGAGGTCGCTCGGGTAAAAATCGCGAGTGCCCTTGGGGGCTTGAAATGCATGCGTCGACATAGGACGCAGAGCGTAGCGAGAACTCAGCCGACGACGACTGCATCGCTCTTGCCGTAACCGCGCGTCAAGACGACCGAGATCGCGTATGAACAAAGCGTCCACGAAATGAGCGCATCAATCCAACATGCGAAGGTGAATCCCAGCGGGAAATGCATGAAGTTCCCCGTCACGCCGTAACACGCAGTGGCTCCGAAGAGCGCGACGGTAAAGCCGAAGAACACCTTCTTACCAATGCCGCCAACAACGGTTGACAGCAGACACGTCAGCAACAACGAGCACGCAAACTCAATGCCGAAGCCGCGCGCGAGTGCCATCGGTTCCATCGGACTCATGCCTGTCTTGTTATAGAAGACGAGCGCCACAGGCCCCGACTTCATGCGCATCTCGAAACTATTAAACGCTGCTTGCGTCGCTGGATCAGTCGTTGCACTTCCGTATCCCGCCGGCGTCGCAGGGAGCATGTACGCACCATCCATCGTGAGATGCTCTTTGAGCGCCTCAGTGATCGCGACTTCATTTCCCGCGGGCGGAAAGGCAAACTTATACAGATCAAGCGCGGCCCACGCTGTAAATCCCCACATGAACACAACGATTGCACCGACGAGCGCAGCAACAATGTGACGCATGATTAAAATCCAGAGTTAGGGTTGACTGAACGGAAAGAAGCCTAATCGAAGTTGACTTGACTGCGCAAGTGAGATCGCTGTTGCCAGAAGTCGTTGATGGGGCAGAGTGGCTACTGACCGTTGGGTGCTGATGCATGAGCGTCCTGCGAGCGGTGTTGCGCGCAACGCAACGACAGGAAACGACTTCAGCCTCCCTCGGAGTTCTAAAACACGTGCGCTGCGCGAGAGAATCGGGAAGTCGCGCACCATGAAGATTCACGATGGCAAGGTGTGAATTCATGGTGTCACCTTCGCAACGCCAACTCGCTGGCTCAGGGCGATCCTGAAGCCTCATTCGTGACGGTGGACGCTGGAAGCATCCACGCTTTGGCGCGCTCGAGATAGGTGCGCAGGAACGAATCACGCCACTCCAAACTCAGCGCCTCCGAGCGTGCGAGGAGCGAACGCGGATATCCGCCACGCAATCAGAGTCGACGCCGCTTCTTGTGTCCAACTTCCTCTAGCAGCACGCAAAGGAAGCACAGGACACGTTGCAAGGCAGTGAGCATGCGCGCAAGGTCACGAAGGCGCTTCTATTCGCGCGGCAGCGCTCGACCATTTCGACGATCGCTCTCCGCTTGCGCTTGTTCTTTGCGCAACGCGCCATACCTCTCTTGTCGGCTCAGGAGTGCGTTACCACTCAGGTCCGCCCGAATAGCGGCCATACACATCGGCCATAGCTTGCACTTGCTCACCGAGGGTGCAACGCGCGAGCGATGCAGCGACCAGTGACGGCATCACATTC
>QWPU01000206.1 GCA_003671065.1 Planctomycetota bacterium
CTTGTGGGAACGGTGAACGTGTTCGCGAAGAAATTTGCCGCGCGCGAAGCGGCGCATCGAGTTCGCGGTGTGCTCGATGTTGTTGACGAACTGCATGTGAAGACGCCCAACATGGGTGGGCGCACTGATGTGGACATCGCCCGTGCTGCACGCACCGCGTTGGAGTGGGACGCGTTCGTGCCCAATGAGCAGATCACCTCGACGGTGTCACTGGGCATCGTCACACTCGAGGGCTCAACTGAAACATGGGCGCAACGGCTCGACGCAGAGAGGGCAGTGCGGGGACTTGAGGGCGTGCGCGGTTTGATCAACCAAATCGTCGTGATGCCCAAGCCAGTCGATGCCAACAAGTTGAAGGCAGAGATCGAGGCAGCGCTCGGCCGTCAAGCGGAGCGCGAGGCTAATCGCATTGGCGTGACGGTGAAGGACGGAGTGGTGATTCTCACCGGCCGCATTCGTTCGTGGTCGGAGCGTAATGCGATCGACCACATTGTTGGGTCCGCAGCTGGCGTGCGGCGTGTGGACGATCGCATGACCGTTGATCCATACAACTGAGCGTGATGCCATTCAACGTCGTTTCGTGAGTCAGAGGTTCCGACAGTCGAGTGTGCGTCGAGCAGCAGTAGTCACAGTTCGAAGCACAATCGCGCTGATTCGCACCACAACAATTCAAAGGAGTTTCATCATGTCACCGGTGACTCAAGGATCTGTCGGAAGCCTGAAGGAGTTGCTCATCGAACAACTCAATGATTTGTACGCCGCCGAAAAACACATGGAGACAGTGCTTCCGAAGTTGGCCGATGCTGCTGCGGCGCCGAGGCTCTCGGAGTGCATTCGCGGGCATCTCGTCGAAACCAAGGAGCACACGGCTCGGCTTGAACGAGTGTTCGGCGAGCTCGGTGCCAAGCCCAAACAGGTTGAATCGAGAGCATCACGCGGTGAGTTGGAAGACTGCGAAATGCTTCTGTGCCGAGGGCACATGGAGCCACGCGTGCGCGACGCGGCCATCGTCGCCACGGCGCAACGACTCGAGCATGGCGAAATGGCGGGCTACGGTTGCGCGCGAGCGTGGGCGAGTTTGTTGGGATACGCCAACGCCTCAGCCGAGTTGCTGACGACGCTGGCGGAAGAGCGTCGACATGATGCGGAACTCAGTCGCATCGGAGAGTCGCTCAACAAAGCGGCGCTCGACCCGATGATGTCGACGCGTTGATGTGAAGACCAAGCGGCGCAACGCAAGTGAGTGTGTGATCCGAATCGCAATGCCGAATTGCAATCAATGCGCGGGTTGGACCGGTGGTGGGTCCAACCCGCGTACTTGTTTTGAGCCGTAGCTGAAGGCTCAGCCAGTATGAAGGCGGTGGACCGGCCAACGCGCGAACTCACTGTTGACACGCAAACACCGCGGTCGCGCTTCGAGGCGCGCAGCCGCGGTGTGTCGATTGAGATGGATGCATCGCATCGTCCGCGCTCAGCGCCGCTGAGGCGAGCTCGTTTGCGTTCGTCCAGAGCTTTGCGCCTTGATGGAGTGAAGCAGTTCTCCGACGAGGATGCACACCGTCTGGTGCTCCGCGAGTTCGTCGGCCCCAAGACCCACAAATTCGGCGCGATAGAGCCCAACTCCGTTGCGAATGAACTCCGACTCATCGCGCAGCGTGCCGAGGAATCGTGGCGCGGCGAAGATCACAGTGGCAATTCCCGGTGCGCCATCAATGCGAGCGTTGATCCACGCCGAGACCTCGCGGGCGAATCGTCGTTCGAGTTCCTCGCTGTCGTGACTTTGTCCCACGGATTGTCCGTGCGAGCTGTGTTGATTCGCGAAGCGTTGCGCGCCCGACGAACCGCCGCCGCCGATCGCACCGACGACATCAGGTCGATGATGATCGTGGAAATCTTCCCATTGGCTGACGAAAGTCGGCCCTTCACTGAGCGTCAATCGCTCGGGCCATTCAAAGGTGCCTTGGAACGACGACGCTTGCCTCGCGTCGCACACAAAGATTTGGATCGGTGTCGATTGCATCTGTTGCACTCCATTCGTGGGTTAGGTTTTGCGTGACTCGAAATGTGGAAGGTCGTAGATCGCGCGCAACGGTTTCGTCTTGCATTGCGTCGTGTGTCGTGTCGTATGTCGTTGCCCAGCGCAGCAAATGTTCGACGCGCGCTGTCGCCTCGAGTCGATCGAGCACCGCGTTGTCGCCGAACTGACGGCCAAGTTCGTGCGCGACTGCATCGATGAGAAACACCGATAAATCAAGGTCAATTAGGCGTTGATTTCCGAGTTCGGTCGTGCTCTGCATGCATGCCTCCCGATTGCTCATGCTGTTAGTGCTCTCGCAGTTGCAGTCATTGTTGATAGAGCGCGCATGGAGGCACACGCGAAACATTGCTCGAGGTCAACGAATCCAAATTGAAAGAGGAAAACTGGAGTGGGAAAATTCCCTGCGTTTGAGAACAATTCCTTGGCGTCAACTCTCGCGTTGAGTGAGGGTGCTTCCTATCTTGAGTTCATGACTCGTGGCGCGACCGCTCCTCATGCACTCGACCGCGACGAGATTCCGACAGAGGAGGTTGCGCAGTGGATGGAGAACGAGATCGAGTCACGCGTGACGCTGATCACACAGCGAGTGGAAGATTTCTCGCGCAATTGTTTGCCCTCCGACCTCACCCACGCGGCCGCATTTTTCTTGGGTTGCGTGATCGATCTTTGCGCCGCTGATGCCGCAGCAGTGTTTGTGTGCGATGAAACGGCTCAAAAAGATTGCATTCGTGGTGCGCGCGCCGTCGTGGATTCGCTCGAGCCTTCGCTCGTGGACTTGCTGTTCGCCTCAGCCATCCACCTTGATTGTGTGCAACGCGTTGGTCGCGCGTTGACGCATGCGTCCGCGGCGCTCACAAATGAAGTCTTGCTCGAAATCTCAGTCACGCAGGAGCCGATGTTGCAAGGCACAGAACTGCAGAGACGATTGATCGAGGCAGAAATCAACACGCTCAGCTCGCGACAGGTGCGCACGCGCAGCGGTCGCGTGACTGGCGTGGTGTGGCTGATGTTTCGAGAGCGTCATTCGCCGCAACGACATGGTGTTCGCGTCGCGAAATTGCTGCTCGATCGATTGACCGCGTGCGTGGAGCAGGCGTGGCTTGAGGTCGAATCCGCCGCAGATCGCGCGCGTTTGACGGCGATTCTCGAGAGCGTTGCCGACTCCATTGTCAGCATTGACGCGAGCGGAATCATCCGCACCATGAATCCAGCCACGCTGCAGATGTTTGGTTTCTCGGAGAGCGAACTGCTTGGCCAGCCAATCTCGATGTTGATCCCAGCGACGACGCAGATGCCCGCGGTGCCAGCGACTGCGCGTCCAGAGTCTCATCACGCGCGAACGGTGCTGGGCACACGCAGTGAGTTTGAAGCGCGGCGTAAAGACGGAACATTGTTCCCGATCGAACTGGTCGCCAGCGAGATCAAATGTGGATCAGTCGGTGGATCAGGTGGTGGACTTGGCTTCGCGGTGGATATGCGTGATATGACTCATGTCAAGACGGTCGAGGCGCAGATTCGCACGGCGGATCGACTGGCCGCGATTGGCACGCTCGCAGCAGGACTCGGGCACGACATGAACAACGTGCTCTTTCCCATCCGCGCGCACTTGCAGGCACTCGCGGATTCGAAGCCGGTACTCACCGCGAAGCAGCGGCGAGCGCAAATCGGAGAGATCGTCGCCGGCGTTTCCTACCTGCAGCATCTCGCCGACTCATTGCATTTCGTCGCGCTCGATCCGCAGAGTGAACCGGAAGAAGATTGCAGGGCATGTAGCGATCTGAAGGCATGGTGGGAGATTGCTGGTGCTCTGCTTACCAATGCGTTGCATCACAAGGCACAGCTCACGGTGACCATCGAACCGAATCTGCCCTTGGCGCGCATTTCAATGCACGCGTTGACGCGCGCGATGCTCAACCTACTCGTCAATGCTGCTGAAGCCATGCCCGAAGGACGACCGTTTGGAGAGGGCGCGGTGCGGTTGAACATGCGCCGATCATCGCGTCCGTGCGAGGTGATCCTTGAGGTGGTCGACAACGGCGTGGGCATGAGTGATGAAGTGCGTCGACGTGCACTCAATCTGTTTTTCACGACCAAGCTAGGCGGACTCGGGACGGGACTGGGTCTGCCGCTGGTGTCTGGAGTCGTGGAACGCGTCGGTGGCACGCTAGCGATTGAGTCGCGCGTCGGCGCGGGCACGACCGTACGGGTGACGGTGCCCGCCGAGACTGCCGACGCGATTGCGCAGCGCAGCCAGCGTGTCTCGGTGGAGATTCACGACGGAAGACTGGCAACGATGGTGCGTGGACTTCTCGACATGCGCGGAGATGTTGCGCTCATCGATTCGTCATCGACGCGTTGCAGAGTTTCTGCAATGCGCAGGCGTCGGGCTGACATTTGGGTCGTCGCAGCACCTGAGTTGGTACTCACGGCAGCGCGAGTTTGGCTGCGCAGCCATGAGTCCCACCAGATGGTGGTGCTCGGGCCGCTCACGGAACCAATCCAACTTGAACTTGAAGCACTCGGCGTGACGCTTGTCGCGGACGCAGCCGACGTTGAGGCGATCGGGAATGGGCTTGATCGCGCGGGAAATCATCAAACGAGAACAATGAGGCGCTCTTCGCGCCACTGCGTGACTACGAACGGAATTCGCCATGAATGACACATCTACCACAATCCTAGCGACACGCCGCACTCCTTCAGCCGCAGTGGTCGATGAACCAACGCGGACGGTCGCGCATCGCAAACCGATGGCGAGCACGCTCGCCGCGACCCCGCCACGGGAAACGCAACAAGCGTTGGTTCGAGTGCTGTGCGTTGACGATCACCTCCTGCTCATCGAAGGCCTGAAGGCGAAGTTTGCAGTGGACGGGCAGATCCGCTGCGTGGCTGCGCTCGCGAGTGCCGATCATGTCATCGACACCTTCGTGCTCCATCGCCCCGATGTGGTAATGCTCGACATCGAGATGCCGGGACCTGATGTCTTCGAGGTCGCTGATCGGTTGCATTACTTGCATCCCGATGCGCGCTTCGTCTTCTTGAGCGCGCATATTCGCGATGGCTTCCTCGCGTCCGCGTTTCGCTGTGGCGCCTCGGGTTACTTCGCCAAGGGCGATGATCTCGACGAGATCATCGACGGACTCAAACGCGTCGCGCGATGCGCGGAGGGAACCTTCGTGATGGGCAGCAAGGTCCGTGCGCGCTGCCAGCCTCCGAAGGCGCGCACGCCGCGTCATGGTGCAGCGGCGCTGTCTCGCACGCCAGTCTCGGCGGGACCGCCCGCGACACTTCTTGACTCGCTTTCACAGCGCGAAGTCGAAGTCCTGCGTCTCATCGGCAAAGGTCTTTCGCGCAACGAAATCGGTGCAGAGTTGGCGCGCAGCCCAAAGACTATCGATGGTCATCAGGAGCGCACCATGAAGAAACTTCACGTCAGTACGCGCTCGGAGTTGATGCGCTTCGCAATTCGCGAAGGGCTTGCGCAAGCGTGATGGCGCGAAGTTGCGGCCCCATGGGTTCCATTGAAGCGGAGTGTGCTCAACGAGCATCGGCGAGTAAAGGGCCGATGCTCGTTGAGTGCGGCAGCGAGCACGCGATGGTCAAGGACGCGCCGCGGGTGAGTTGTTGTTTGAGAAGTGATCAAGCACTGATCAAGCACTGATCAAGCACTGATCAGGCACTGATCAGGCACTGATCACGCGCGCCAATGCCTGAGATTAACACCAACGCAGAGGACACCATCGTGATGCACAGCCTTGATCAAACAGTTCTTTCTCGCGCGGAGTCCGATCCATACCGCGTGTTCATGATTGATGGCATTCGGTCGTTGACCTTTAGCGAACTCGAACAGTTGTCACGC
>QWPU01000207.1 GCA_003671065.1 Planctomycetota bacterium
CCCAATGCTTCCATGTGCCGCACCGACCAGTGCCATGCCATCAATTCCTCTTTGCAGCGCGGTCGATGCACGCCTAAGCCAATCGCGTGATGCCCTACTTCATGCAGAAAAATCGCCATGCGCAGCGGACTCGTTGGATACGGCGATTCAAGCCAACGCTCGTGTCGACCGTCGCGAAAAATCCGCAGCGTCGCAAGACCCGACAACGAATTCCGCCATCGACGCACATTGAGTTCATACTTCGCGAGCATCAACTCCACGACTTCGTCATAGCGCTGCTGAATCGGTCGTGCATGATTGATGCCTCGCGGATTACGCACGCGAACAAGCGCGCGTGACGCGGCGTTCCCACCAGGTTGCAACACACTTCGCGCGCGCGTCGGCGGCGATGCAGGCGCTGCTCGTGCAGCCACGGGCTGCGGAATCGAAAAATCAAAGAGCAATTGCACGCCGATGTATCGGCGAAGTGCTCACTGCTGCTTCAACGGCAATACCGGCAATCCAATGCACGATCGGCGCCCGCGGGCAAACTCTGCGAATGTCATCGGCTTGCTTCCCAGCGGTTGAATGGACAGCACTTCAATCGCGCCCGCGCTGGTGCGAATGCGGCCATCTTCGCCGAGAATTCCAACTGCAGCCGTTCCTTCGCTCGACACTTCTTGCACGCGAAGAATCTTCACGCTGAGTTCGCCAAGCATCGCGGAAAATCCTGGCCACGAGTTCAACCCGTTGATGCGCGCGCGTGCTTCATGCGCCGTCAGCAGCGCGACATCAAATGACGATTCCGCTTTCGACAACTTTCGTGCGCGCGTGGCAAGCCCTTCGTCTTGCACGACTCCTTCAAGCGTTCTCGCTTCATATTTGAAGAGAACTTCCTGAATCACTTCAGGCCCAAGCAACGCGAGTTCATCGTGCACATCATCCGATGTCTCAGTCGCACCGATCGCGCGCGTGCGCATCGCGTACACCACGCCAGCATCCATGCGTTGCGCAAGCGCAATCACACTCACGCCCGTTGACGGGCATCCATCCATCACCGCGCGTTGAATTGGCGCCGCGCCGCGATACTGCGGGAGCAGCGAACCATGCAGATTCACTGCGAAAACGCCCTCAAGTAGCTCAGGAGAAAGTTTTTGCCCAAACGCAATCACCACCCATGCATCAGCGTCCACTGCACGCACTTGCGCGCGCACCGATTCCTCATTCACATCCTCAGGCTTCAGCACGGGCACGCCAAGTTCTTCAGCACGCAACGCAATCGGCGTCGCGGTCATCACTTTTCCGCGACCCGCAGGTCGATTGGGTTGCGTGACCACGAGCACGACTTCATGCTGCATCGTCAACGACTCCAGTGACGCAATGCCAAAGGCGCCAGAGCCGAGGAAGACGATGCGCATCAATGACCAGCGCGCGGAGCTGCGCGTTCAAGATCGCGAATCGCGCGACGGTTCACCAATCGATCAATCGGACGCATGCGATCAATGATGAGAATGCCATCAAGATGGTCGTACTCATGCTGCCACACGCGAGCGAAGAGTCCATCGCTCTCGAGCGTAAACTCATTGCCGTCAATATCCATCGCAGTGATGACCGCATGCGGCGGTCGCATGATCTCGCCGCGAATGTCAGGCAAACTCAAACAGCCTTCGTCGTACAAATTACTCGGGCGACTGAGCACGAGACGCGGATTGATAAACGCGCGCTCAGGCTCACCATCGTGAGCAAGCACGACGAACACGCGAAGACTCTCCCCCAATTGAGGCGCTGCGATCCCGATACCTTCATGCTCCTTCGCATATCGAAAGAGATCCTTGACCAGTTCTTTGACGAACGCGTCGATCCGTTCAACGGGGCGCGCTTTCATGCGCAAGACGGGGTGAGGATGCAGAACGAGGCCGCGAGAAGTCGCCATTTCGGGATGGTATCGGGCGAGCGGCTTCCCCAACGCCACCAAGATGCGCGCTCACTCGCTCGATCGATCGCGGACTTCTCCAAACACCCCTATTGATCGACGCGCAAGGCTAAAAACCGCTACCGTGTCCCCTTGCACCGAAGGTAGGCTTTCCTGTCGTCGGGACTCGCAGTTCGCGCAGCGCACGGTCGCGCAGGAGTTTGGATTGGGATTCTTTTCATTCGGAAAAAAGCAGCCTGCTGAGCCGACACCATCGACGGCGAGCGCCGCCTCTTCAGGCGCGTTTGTCGCCCAACCCGACAAGGCGGCCAAGTTCTTCGACCACGCGCGCACCATCGCGCAGACGGGCAATCACGAGTATTCGATGATGCTCTATGCGAAGGGCCTGCGACTCGACCCGAGCGGACTCACGCGTCACGAAGAGCTCTTCAAGATCGCCATTACCTTCCATCAAAGCGGTGGAAAGTCCGCGGGAAAAGAGCAAGTGCGCGAACTCGACGGGCCAGGCCCGATCGACAAGTTTGTGCAAGCCGAATATGTGTGGATGCGCGATCTCCTCAACATGGATGTTGCGTTTCGCATGATGGAAGCCGCCGCGAAAGCTGGACAAGTTGAGTTTGGTGCATGGCTTGCGCCGCGTCTGCTCGATCTGCTGCGAAAGCAGAAGAAGCAATCGAAGTCGATGTGGTTGAAAGCAAAAGTCATCTTCTCTGGTGTCGAGGCATGGGCTGAAGCGCATGCGTGTGTTGAAGAGGCTGTGCGCGTTGATCCCACTGACACGCAACTCGCGAGTGATCTCAAGGAGCTCACCGCTCGTCACGCGCTCAAGCAAGGCGGCTATGAAAACGCGAAATCTGGCGAAGGTGGCTTCCGTGGAATGGTGAAGGATTCAGCCAAGCAGCAAGCGCTGCAAGACTCGAACTCGATCGCCGCGAATGAAGAAACTGAAGCACGCAACTTGGAGCGCGCGCGCACTGACTACGCAGAGAATCCAATGTCTTCCGATGCTGTGCAGAAGCTCGGCACGCTGCTGCGTCGCCGCGCGACTGAAGTCAGCGAAGAGGAAGCTCACGGCGTGTTCATGGCTGGATTCGAGCGCTTGAACGAGTACCGATTCCGCATGCTCGCGGGCGAAATTCGTGTCATGCAAATGCGACGCACCGTGGTTGCTGCGCAGAAGAAGAGCGAAGCCGCGCCTGACAATGCGGCGCTCAAGACTGAGTATGAAACTCTTCGACGCGAGTTCCTCACGCTTGAGGGCAAAGAGCTTCGCGAGAAACAACGCAACTATCCAACTGATCGTTCGATCAAAGCGGAACTCGGTCGCATTGAATTTGAACTCGGCAATTACGAAGACGCGATGGCCGCGTTTCAGTCGTGCAAAGACGAAGCGAAACTGCGCATTTCTGCGACACACATGCTTGGGCGCTGCTTTGCTGCGAGTGGTTGGCACGGCGAAGCAACGGGCGAATATCGCGACGCGTTGCAATCGCTCGGTGCTGGTGAATCAGATCGCGAACTTCCGATCAGGTACGACCTGATGGTGTCGCTCATGGAACTTGCGCGCAGCGAGAAGAACGGCTCGTTCGCTCGTGAAGCTGGTGAAATTTGCTCGGCGATTGTGCGGCGCGACATTAGTTACCGCGACATTCGCGTCAAGCGCAAGGACATCGATGTCCTCGTGAAGGAACTGCCCGCGTGAGCGAACGCGGGCGCACGATCGGCGTGATTCCCGCGCGGCTTGCGTCGTCGCGATTTCCAGAGAAGGTGCTCGCCAACGCGACGGGAAAAGCGCTCGTTGTGCATGTGCTCGAACAAGCGCGTCGCGCGAAAAGCCTGGATGAAGTGATTGTGGCGACGGATGACGCGCGCATCGTTTCAGTGATTGAAGCTGCTGGCGCCCGCGCGATGCTCACGCGCATCGATCATCCCAACGGCACGAGTCGATTAGCGGAAGTGTCGCAACGACTGCACGCACACGGCGAGCCTGCTGATGTGTTCGTGAACATCCAAGGTGACGAGCCTGAGATTGAGCCAGACGCAATCGACGCGGTTGCTGAGTTGCTCCACGCCTCACCATGGGCTGATGTTGCGACGATCGCGACGCCGTTTGCCGCCGACGAGCGCGCTGATGATCCGAATCTTGTCAAAGTCGTCCTCGGTGTCGATGGCCGCGCGCTCTATTTCTCGCGCGCGCTGATTCCAATGCATCGCGATGCCGCGAATGGCAGCACGCCGCGCGCGCAACCCTTGCGCCACATCGGTTTGTACGCGTACCGATGCGCATTTCTCCCGCAATTCGTGGCGTGGGCGCCGTCGCCACTCGAAGAAACCGAGAGCCTCGAACAACTGCGCGTCCTTGAGCATGGTCATTCGATTGTGGTGGCGATTCGAGCGAATTCAAGCCAAGGAATCGACAGCCCCGCGCAGTACGCCGACTTCGTCCGCCGCCACGCGGCTCGTTTGCGCTGAAGCCGTGCGAAGATCAGGAATCTCCCACGATTCCCGCTTGCGCAACTACCCCCTTCCTGACTACATTCGGGAATGCCCCACTCGAAGCCTCATCAGGATGAACCATCTGAATCGCGCGGGTTTCTCTCACAATTTGGTCGCAGCGAAGAAAGCACGGAGTGGCACTCACCCGCTCCTGCTGGCTATCAACGCGGCCGCACAAAATTCGTAGTCGTCATCGGCACCGTGATGAGCGGACTGGGCAAAGGCATCTTCGCGAGTTCACTTGCGAAACTCATCAAAGATAAAGGGTTGTCGGTCGCGCCGATCAAGATGGAGGGTTACCTCAACATCGACTCGGGCACGCTGAATCCGTATCGCCACGGCGAAGTATTTGTGCTGGCGGACGGTTGCGAAACCGACATGGATCTTGGCACATACGAACGCCTCCTTAATCAGAATCTCACGCGCAAGAACTTCATCACTGCGGGACAGGTGTACACGGAAGTGCTCGAGCGCGAACGCCGCGGCGGCTACCTCGGCCGCGATGTGCAGATGATTCCGCATGTCACAGGCGTGGTGAAGATGCGTCTGCGTGAACTTGCGATGACGGGCAATGAAGGTCAGCAAGTTGATGTGGTCTTTGTCGAAGTCGGCGGTACAGCGGGCGATTACGAGAACGGTTTTTACATCGAAGCGCTGCGCGAACTCGCGTTTGAAGAAGGCCCTGAATCGACTTGTTTTGTAGCGCTTACCTACATTCTTGAACCGTCCATCCTCGGCGAGCAGAAGTCGAAGGCCGCACAACTGGGCATCAAGCGATTGATGGAAGCTGGCGTGCAGCCGCACATCGTTGCGTGTCGCGCGAAGAATCCCGTCACCGACAAAGTGATGGAGAAGATTGCGATGTTCTCCAATGTGCCGCTCAAGCGCATCTTCTCGATGCATGATCGTGAGAGCGTGTACGCGATTCCTGAAGAGATGCGTGCTGCGAATCTCGATCGCGAAATTCTCGGCATTCTTCAACTGCACGATCGCACGAGTCCATCGAAAGAAGATATCGCGCGCGCTGGTTGGCTTGAGTTCTCACGCAAGATCTTCGCGCCGAAGAAGCATCACATTGAACTTGGGCTCACCGGAAAGTATGCGGCGTTGCGCGATGCGTACGCGTCGATCGACAAGGCGCTCGAGCATTGCGCCATCGCGCTCAACTGCGAAATCCGCACGCGCTGGATCGACACCAGCGAACTCATGGACGACGCGCAAACCGCAGCGTCGCTCGAAGGCGTGCAGGCAGTCATCGTGCCAGGTGGCTTCGGTCAACGCGGCGTCGAGGGCAAGATCCGCTGCGTGAAATGGGCGCGGACCAACAAAGTGCCTTTCCTCGGCATTTGCCTTGGTTTTCAGATGGCGGTCATTGAGTATGGCCGCAATGTGCTCGGACTTGCAGGCGCGAACTCGACTGAGTTTGAGCCCAACTGCGCGCATCCAATGATCTC
>QWPU01000208.1 GCA_003671065.1 Planctomycetota bacterium
CACAGCAATCCCGCGTGCAGCAACGCCACATGTTGCAACAGCGTGTGCGCGGCTGATCCATATTGCTGCGCGACGGCTTGGGATGTGAACTGCGCGCAATACGCGAGTTTTCTCTGTCCAGGAACGCCAGGAACATGCGGTTCCGCAAGCGGTTCGTGCTTTGTCGCGCATTCGACTGGAGCGTGTTCCGATGCGACATGTTGCAACGCGGTGTGCACGATCGATCCGAGCTGCTGCAGTTCGGCGTGGGACATGTTCTGCGTTTATACCGCGAATGAAACCTGCGTCGCGGGCTGCAGTCCTGTGATTGAAAGCAATGCACAAGTCGAAGTTGAAGAGTGCCCGTTCAGCAGTAACGATCCGTGCTACACGCAATCTGGCGGAGAGCCCGAAGAGATCACGGTCGGTCGGCAAGTGTTTGGAAGGCTTGGCCGAGCCGCAACATTTGTTGATCCGATTGATGTTGATGTCTATCGCTTTAGCGTGACGGACACGGACGGCGACGGCGGCGCATCGGTCACGATGACCTTCGCGTCGAGCCCTGTTGCGTGGGCCGCGATTGTGTCTGATGCCGCGTGCGCGCCGCTTGCGAGCGCGCTGCGAACAGTCTCAAGCCAACTCTGCGTTGACACCGTGAGCGCGTCGGTCTGCCTCGCGCCGGGGAACTATCGCGTGGTGGTGGCGGCGGGCGCCTATCCAACAATCGGTGGCGCGGACATCTCGTGCACTTCGCCGAACAAATACACGCTCACGATCAACGCCGTGCAGAATTGCGGATCGATCTGCTCAACGGCGCAAGGGTCATGCTTCGTCGTGCGCGACAATCCTGGATGCGACAATCCCAACTGTTGCACGAGCGTGTGCACCACCGATCCGTTCTGCTGCAACCAGCTCTGGGATTCGACATGCGTCTCACGCGCGGGCACGATGTGTTTGTCTGGACCACCTGCGAATGACACCTGTGCGAACGCGCAAGCAGCGATCATTGGCGCGCAGACTTTCAACACCATTCGTGCGAATATCGAATGGCCGCAGATTCCGAAGTCGTGCTCAACAGCGACATTTGCTCGCGATGTCTTCTTCTCGTGGACTGCGGACCGCGTCGGCATGATCACTGTGTCGACATGTGGTGCGTGGTTTGACACCGTGCTCGCGGTGTATGACGGCTCGTGCACGCAGCCGCTGGTCGTGACATGCAATGACGACGCGCCGCTGTGCGCGGGAGTTGGCGCGAGCAAAGTGACATTCGAAGCAGAGTGCGGCACGCAGTACTTCTTCCGCGTTGGTCAGCGAAGCGTCTCGGGCGGCGAAGCAACGCTGACGCTGAGCGCGGGATCAAAGATGTGCCAATCATGCCCAGCCGATTTCGACGGAGATGGAATGGTTGGCGCGAGTGATCTTTCGATGGTGCTCGCATCGTGGGGACTCGTAACGGGCGACCTCGATGGTGATGGAACAACGGGCGCGAGTGATTTGTCGCTGCTGTTGGCGGCCTGGGGCACGTGCAACTGACATGGGGCGCGTGCAACTGACATGGGGCACGTGCAACTGAGACGGGGCGCGTGCAACTGAGACGGGGCGCGTGCAACTGAGTCGAGTTACGCGACGATTGTCGTCGCGCTCGTCGTCGCGGCAGACAACTTTCTTCGCATGATCTTTCCCGTTGGATTACGCGGCAGCGCCTCGAGGACGCGAATCTCACGCGGCACTTTGAAGCCTGCAATGTGCTCGCGGCAAAAACTCTTGAGCGCGCCTTCATCAAATGTCGCGTTCTCCTTCAGTTCAACAAACGCGAGCGCCACTTCACCACGCATGCCATCGTGCATGCCGATGACTGCGGAGTCCTTCACGCTGTCGTGACGATTGAGCACTTCTTCGATCTCGCGCGGAAAAACATTCTCGCCGCCGATGATCATCATCTCTTTGATGCGTCCTGTGATCGACAGCAATCCCTTGTCGTCAAGTCTTCCCATGTCACCTGACTTAAAGAAACCGAGCTCATCAAACACCGCGGCGGTCTCTTCAGGCAAATTGAGATAGCCCTTCATAATGTTGGGACCGCGCATGCGCACTTCACCGTCTTCATTGGCGCCGAGCACGCGTCCATCGGGCGCGACGATGCGTTGTTCGATGCCAGGCAACGCGTGACCGACGCACTTGCGGCGCTGATCTTCCGGACGACACCAATTAGTGACGGGAGAGGTTTCAGTGAGGCCGTAGCCCTCGTTGATCACGATGTTGAACTTGTCGCGAAACGCTTCGAACACCACATCGGGCAGCGGTTCTCCACCGCTCACCGCAAAGCGCAGACTTGCAAAATCGCTCGGAGTCCCGTCTTTGAGCAAGCGAAGCGCGTTGTACATCGATGGAATAGCAATGAAGGCCGTGGGCTTATGTTTCTGTGCAAGCTCAACGAGTTTCCGCGGAAGAAACCGAGCCGTGTAGACCGCACGCGCACCAGTTGCTAGCGGAAGCATGGTGGGCACGGTGAGACCAAACGAATGGAATTGCGGCAGCACGCCGAGGATCGTGTCCTTCGAACTGAAGTCGACACACTCCTTGATTTGCCGCACATTTGCGCCGATGTTTCCGCCGCTGAGCATGACGCCCTTCGGTCGTCCACTGGTGCCTGAGGTGTAGAGAACGACGGCGATGTCGTCGCGCTTGAGCGGGTTTGTCATGCGCACGGGAGGAATGCCCGTGAACTTCATCTGGTCCAAACGGATGTCGGTCAAACCAGGAAGCGAGCCGCCGATGAGGTCGAGCATTGGTCCGACCGTCACCAGCGCATCAAGGCCGGCATCCTTCGCGACATACTCAAGATCGCTGCGGGAAAGCAGGTAATTGAGCGGCACGATGGTCCGCCCGAGCGTCCATGCGGCGATGCAAGCTGCGGGAAATGCTCCCGATGTCGGCAGCATGATGCCGACGCGCGAGGAGTCGCTGGTTCGTTCGATCGCGCGCGCAATATGCCATGACACGACCATCAAATCGATGCCGCGCCAAGTGCGTTGATCATCAATGACGACGCCACGCAGCGGATGAAACAGGAGGTTGCGACGAATGGCGGAGAGCAGTTCCATAGAGGGCGTTCCTTCGAAAGTGCGCGTGGACGCTCGGTGCAAGTTTCCTTCGACAAGCGCTGCGAGCGCCCTTCAGCGCGGCAGCTTCTCTAGAGTACCCGAATGCGTTTCACTGCTCATGCCTGCAAGAGTCTCTCGCGATGCGCACTCGTGCTGAGCGTTCATACTTTCGCGCTGCTGTCGTGCACACCGAGTGGTGGCGAGAGTCTGTTGACGGCGACCGACGCGTATGGCGAAGGGCAGTACGGCAAAGCGATTTCCGCTGCGCGTCGTGCAGGTGAAGGTGCGAGCGGAGTGAAACTCGATCAGGCTCACTACATCGAAGGTATGGCGGAATTCAAACTTGGTCACAGCGATGAAGCGGTGAAGTTTCTCACGCTCGCGTCGCATTCGACGGATCATGCGATTGCGGCGGACGCGTGCGTTGGGCTCGGCACGCTGGAGATTCGTCGCGAGCGCTTTGCGGCGGCGGCGGATGCGTATCGTCGCGCGGCTGCGATGTTGAGTGGCGCTGATCGTGAACGGGCTTTGCTGATTGCTTCGCGCGCTGATGCTCGCGCGAAACCTCTCGTCGCGGGGACTGTGCCCGCGCCGATCCCGATCAAGCCCCTCACGGTGAAGCCCCTGACTAGCAAACCAAGTGTTGTCGCAGCGCCGTCGCTCTCGCTTTCGAAAAACTACGCGATTCAAGCTGGCGCGTTCAGTGACACCGCGCGCGCGACAATCGCAGCAAATCTCCTGCGTGAACGCGCGCGTGGCAGTGATCTGGGCGAAACGCGCATCATCGAGAAGTCGCGCAGCAGCGGCGGCGCACCGATCTTTGTCGTTCAGATTGGTGCGTTTGCGAATCGTTCGATCGCAGGCAAGGCGATGAAGCCGTTTGCCAAACTCGCCTACACCGTTGAGCCATACGCGGAGTAATTCATCGCTCAGTGTTGATCATGAACTGCGAAGTGCGAATGAGATACTCACGGATTTCTTCTTGGCACGATGCGGGAATGCCGTGTTGCGCGGCACTCTCATCGAGCGCCTTGAGCGCGTGCTCCAACCACGCATCACGCGCGGCTTGATCGATTGTGAAGCCCATGTGACGACCGCGCAATCGCGGATGACCCTTGCGCTCCGAATACTCCTGCGGACCACCAAAGAACTGCGTGAGAAACTCGCGCATGTCGCGAACGGATTGGCTCGACGCGCTCAAATCATCGGGAAACATGGCGCGAAGCCGAGGATCCGTGTCAATGCCCGCGTAGTGGCGCTCTGCCAGCGTTGCAAACGGCGCGGCGCCGATGCGGTCGTAGACGGATGCGGTTTCATTCATCGGTGGTTGATTGGAGTCAGTCATGGAGTTGGGGGCGCAGGCGGTTGCTGCGGCAAGGAGGAACATCCCTACACATAGACGCAGATGCATCGTTCCAATGTAGCAGCGGTCAGCAGCGCGCTCCAATTTGCGATCTTGCTTGAAACTGCGCGTCGTCCTCATCGAGTTGGCGCGTATATTTGATTTGTCCTTCGTTGCTCGTTGGAGAACCACTGCATGTTCACTGCGCTTCTTCTCACACTCTCGCTCACCATGTTCGCGCCGAGCGAGGACACGAATCACTCAAACTTGCTTGAGTACTACCGCGACGCAACTGTCGACGCCTTGATCGCGAAGCCAGCCGCGAAGACCCCCGCTGCTATTGCGAGTCGCGAGGAAGACATCACGCGCGCGGCACTGGGCGTACTGGTGACGCGAGGTCTTGCTCCTTCCGCTTCGAATGACGCATCAAAGCTCGCGCTGCAAACGATTGCGTCGTTGCGTACTCCGATTGAACTCGAGTGTGCCGTCGTCGTGCTCGGTGGTGAAGGACCAGTTCCTAATTACATCGCGAGTGATGCCCGCGTGCGCAAAGCGTTGTTCGAAGCACTCGCGACTGAGGGCGATTACGGACAGCGAACGCTGCTGCAGTTTGCGATCACGGGCGATGACCTCATCGGTCAGCGCGCGTTTGATTCGCTGCCGACGCGAATCTCGCCTGTCGCCGAACGCACGCTTGCTGGGTACATCGATGGAACGCTCAGTCGCGACCGCGAGTTGTTCATCAATCGCGCCGCAATGATCGCGAGTGCGCACGCATCGGCCGCGCTCATTCCGTCGCTGATTTCGGCGCAATACGCACCAGCGAAAGCCAAGCGCGGTGATGAAGCATGGATTGCGCAGGGAAAGAGCATCGCCTATGTCTCGGGCGCTGTGCCGATCGTCGGCGACGCATCAGGCGCGTTTCAACCGATCGTGGGATCGGTCTTCGAAGGCAGCGTGCTGCGCATCATGGAGTCGGTCGTTGTGATCTATCGCACCGAAGTGCACTACACGCTGCTCGCCATTGTCGAGCGCGAAACAGGAATGCCGCCGCCACCGTTTGGCTTCGATCAAGAGCGCTGGGCCAAGTGGTATGCCGATGACTTTCCGCAACTCGCACGCGCGCAAGTAGAGCGAGTTGCGCAGCAGGATGCGTTGAGCAAGACCAAGTCGACGAAGTCGCTTGACGATGCGTGAGGAAAGTTGACGGCGCGCACTGATCGAATCAGCGCGTGAGTTCAAGAAACGCAACCGGACCTTCGTGCACCAGCTCGCGATGACCGTTGACATC
>QWPU01000209.1:0-747 GCA_003671065.1 Planctomycetota bacterium
GACGGAACGACGCGCGCGAATGGGTCTTCCGCGTCTGCGACCCCGATGTCGTTGCAGCAGAGTTCGAGAGGATGTACGAATCTGCGAAAGCAATGCGAATCGACGCTGATTCGAGCAGATAGCACGCTTTCGGTGCGGCATCGGCGTAAACAGGTGGTAGGTTGTAGTGCGTCTCGGGTCCATCGAAACAAGCAAGTTTCTCGCGCGCTTCCCTACCCTTCGTTTCACTGATTGGAATGACAAGTCGATGAACCATCCATGCGCGTAGCTGCCCACACACTTCTCATGACATGCATCAGCGCGCAACTCGCGTTGCCTTGCGTTGCGAGTGCGCGCGGCGATCAACTCATGCGTGTGTGGGAAGTCAGCGCGGGCGGCAACGGTCATGCGTATGAAACGATGCTGTTGACGAGCGCACACGACTTCGAGCAAGCGACGATTTTGGCAGAGCGCCGTGGTGGAAGAATCGTGTTGCCCAACTCATCGCTCGAACAAGCATTCACACTCGACTTGCTCGCGGACAGTGGCATGACGCAATCATGGATCAACGGTTGGCGCGATCCAGATTGGAAGCCCGGCCTACTTGATGCGAAGAGTGTTCCCGCAGAGTGGATTCGTGAGAGCGAAGCTGTGCGCACGCTCGATGTCGTACTCGTTGGCGACAGCAACATCATGTTCCGCGCGAGTGGTTGGGATCACGGTGTCCAGCACGCGCTCGCAACGCACGGGTTTCCGTGCGTTGCAATC
>QWPU01000209.1:757-5666 GCA_003671065.1 Planctomycetota bacterium
GCAGCGTTCGGTAACGCCGCGACATCGACACAGAATGCGCCCGAGTCGCTTGCACGATACATGAACTTTCCAAGCGGGTTTCCCAACACTGGCGCGGGCTACGCATGGCTTTCGAGCGGAACAGCGAATGTCACTGGTGGCATCGGGATTGGCGCGAATCATCCATTCATCACACACTCGGCAGAGTTGGAGTTCCGCGTTCAGTACGGCGCTCTTGCGGGCGGCGGAAGTTTCACGCCAACCGCTTGGTTGAATCAAACTTCTGAGCGCATTGCTGGAACACGCGTGTCGACCGATGCGCCGAAAGCGCACCTCTCCGAAGCATCACTCGCGCTCAACGGCGCGTTTGCACATGATCTCGGGTTCCGCTTCGCACTTGATGATGGCACAGGGTTAGTCGCGCCACTGTTTCTCGGGTGGGCTTCGGTTGAACGCACGGATGCGACGACAGGCTGGTGCGTCAGTGTGCTTGATTGGCATGGCGGAGCGACAAGTGCCGGCATCGCAGACGACCTTGATGGATTCACCGGCGATACCGCGTCGAATTGGGTTTCACTCATTCGCGCGCGACAACTTCGACGCGGCGCGGAGCCTCGTGTGCTGTTCGTTCTATCGAGCGGCATGAATGATTCTTCACTGAGTGCGTCGGACCACGAAGCTACATTGCGACGGATGATTGCGCGCCTTGAAAGCAACTGGATCGCGGGCGGTGGCACAAGTGGCGAGACCGCGTATCTGTTGAAGACCTCGCATGATCCGCAACTCGGTGGAAGTACGCCAGCGTTCGACGCATTCCGCGCACGCGCTCGACTCGTTGCTGCGGAGCGCGATGATGCGGCTGCCGCCGACCTTGGTTGCGTCTACATGCGTCCGGAATATTTTCCCAACGACAATGGCGGCGCGGCGCATCTCACGCAACTTGGATACGAACAACTCGCCTCCTACATCGTCGACTCGGCGCTTGGCGCAAACGGTGGTGCGTGTGATTGGCAGTGGGGTGGTGGCGCCGTGCCAGCGACGCTTCCTTGGGAGCAGGGATACGAGCCACTCTGCGTGCAGGCACGCGCGGCGCTCAACGTTTCGAAGGCGGGAGTCGGGTCCTGGAGGGCGCTGTCGACGATGACAGGCTTGACCGAGTTGGTCATCGAGTACGACCGCGATTGCGATTTCGATGGCGTGATCGACCGAATCGCGATCGACCTCGGCATGGCGATCGATCTGAATGGCGATGTCATTCCAGACATCTGTCAGTGCGCCGGCGACCTCAACCTCGATAGCGCTGTGGATAGCGCAGACCTCGTCATGCTTCTCAGCGCGTGGGAGACGAAGTCCGCTGCGGATCTCAATGGCTCGGGGCTCGTGGATGCTGCCGATCTCGTCCTCCTCATCGATGCATGGGGTCCTTGCACGCTGCCCGGTGGTGGTGGCCCCGGAAATTGATGTCTATCGTTGCAAGCATGGCTGAAGCGCCTTGTGAGCGCGAGCCGATGAACCGTGCACGCTGCATTCCTGCCGCGTTGCGCTGATTGCTCCTTCGGATTCCCTCGTGCAAAGTTCCCTTCCAGACTTCAGTGCAGCGCAGGTCGTGATCGGCCTCGTCGCAATTCCGATCATCATCCTTGCAGCACTCATGAGCCGCAAGGCTGTGCTCGTGATGCTTGGCATCCTGCTCTTTCTTGCGTCGATCGGTGTCGCGCGCGACTGGCTCGGTTCTGTCTACGGTTCATGGCTGCTTCCACTGCAGCAATCGCGAAACTTTGCCTTCGCTGCGCTTGCCCTCTTGCTCCTCGCTGGCGCGGCGACGATGGTTTCCAATTCACGCGTCGCGCGCATTCCGTTTGTGAGTTGGCTTGTGCTCGCGATCGGTCTCTATCAGAGCGTCATGCGTGTTTCGCACGAGGGTGTGGAAGCAGGCATGATCTCAGTCGCGTTCACCATCGCGACGATTGTTCCTCTCATTGTGGTGTTGCCAGCAATCGCAGATTGCCGAGCTGATCTCAAGAACTACGCATTCATCATCGCTGTTGCCTTCTTCCTGTTCGCTGCGGCATGTGTGATGCAAGCGGTGATCGATCCGAGCAAACTCACTATTGGGCTGAACGATCGCTTCATCGGTATGGCTGCGAATGCGCAACATGCTGCCGTCATTGGTGCAAGTTGCATGGTGTTTGCTGCATGGCGCGCGTGGGGAGAACCATTCGAACGCAGCGCGGTGTTGTGGATCGGAATCTTTATCGCGTGCGGTGTCGCGGTGTTGCTCACTGGATCGCGTACAGGACTTGCGATGACCGCGGTGGGGATGGTGGTGCTTGGATATCGCCGCATCGGACGATCGATTCTCATTCTTCCCGTCGGACTCGTCCTCGCCTTCGCGGCCCTGAAGGTTGCAGAAGTCCTCGGTATCGACTTACCGTTCGCGCGTCTCACTGAAGGCGGTGATACGCGCACGATCGCTTGGGGCGATCTCATCGCTGACTTCAAGTCCTCACCGATTGCTGGTGTTGGCATGGATGAACTCGAGATGAGCGAGAACAGCTTCCTCTTTGCTGCTGCATCCTTCGGCATTGGCATGATCGGCCTAGCGATCTTGCTCGCGATCGTGATACTCGTGCAGTGCGTTGCGATCTTCCGCGCAACGCTTCGCTATCGCAAACTGCGACCTATCGCGGATCTCGTGATCGGATTCAATCTCGCCTATCTCTTCGGCGCCAATTTCGAGGGATACATCATGAGCCGCAACTCCGGCATCATGGTCCTGCTGCTCATCTCGGCGTCTGCAGGAAGCGTGGTTCTCACTGCTATTCAGAAGGCTGAGGAGAGCGGCGACCCAGAGTTTGCGCTTGATTGGGGACTTGATGAGCTTGTGTACGACGAAGAGCAGCTTGCAGCATTCGAGGAAGACCCAACTGCGGACGAGTTCTACGAGGAACAGCACCTCGCGAGCCCACATGAACGGGTATGAAGGTGACAAAATCTTCCCTGTACGTCGAAATCAATTGACTTCCGCTCGCGGGAATACGACGTTTGATACAGCGTCTTGGTTGAGGGAGAAACACTTGGAGGGATACACCTGATGTTGCATGCGCTCGTCTGCTTTACGTTGTCAGTTGCGGTTCTTGGGCAGACCACTTCCACAAGAACGCCCGCCCAAAGCGTAGTAAAGATCGCTGCCGCTGCGCCAAAAGAAGTCATCGCTGCACCAGGTGTGTGGGTTGCAACATGGAGCAGCGTTCCCGCAGGACTCCGTTACGTCTCCCCCATGGTGTGGCTTCGTGATGAACGAAGTGGCTTCGAGACGTTCGGTGTTTCAGGAACTCAACCACTCGGTATCGCTCGAGTCGCACTCGAACTCAAGGCGCTTCCGAAGGGTCGTCGCTCGATGCACTTGTGGTATTACCGTGATGGAATTCTCAGTCAACCTTCCGATCGGGTCTCGCCTGTCAGCGGGAGTGTGCGATCCCCTTGGCCAACCACCGCAGAAGCAGCCGTGAAGTCGCAGTGGACTACCGCGCTCAACGGACTCGCCACTGCAGGCGCGAAGCCCGACTATATTTTCCTCGACAACGAAGAAGCAGGGATGCTCAGCAACTGGCATCTCAGCCCCACGCAGATCACTGCGTTCATGAACGACCCGCGCTTCAATGATGCGCTGCTTATGTCGCACGCTTCGTCGCTTGGTGTGTCCACGCAATCTCCTACGGGCTCAACATTCTCGGGACCGCAAACTGGTAAGGGGTACCTCGCGTGGAATCTCGTCATTCATGAGATGGTGAATGAAGCGATCACTCGAGCACTGTGGAATCCAGCGAAATTCAAGTTCCCCGAACTCAAGGGCAGCGCGTATCAAGGAACAAACATCACCGCTCAGCACGCGATCCAAGACCTCAACGGGCATGCACAGCCTTCAAACAATCGCTTTGGAACATCGAGCGCCCCTGCGCTGTACGGTTGGCTCAACGGCGCGGCCTTGCATTGCTCAATCGATCCAAATGATCACACCAAACTTCTTTTGGGCGCTGGTGGAACACCCATCGGTCGAAGTGCGTGGATGGCTTTCTTGTTGGACGTGCAGATGGGTCGTGGCGTGCGACGCAGCGATGCAGAGCCGATGCATCCGTGGATTCTGGCGCCAAGTTGGCGCGGCGAGCCAGTGGGCACCGCCTGCTATAGCACCGACCCGCGCTACTACGATGAAATGTTGCGACACCTCGCGTTGCTGAAAACAGAAGTGTTCCAGTTGTGGAATCCTGCGGACATCGTGAATGGTGCGGAAACGTTGATCTCACGCGACCGCCGCTTCAACGAAGCGCGAGCCCTAGAAGTTGTCATCTCAGACATCAATCGCAAGCTCCAAGGTCGACTTGCTGAACCGATCGACGCATCACGACTCGCCTGGGACGCGCGCATCATCGCCACGGGAACAAAGCTTGCAGCAAACTCCTACTTGTGGAGAGTCACAGCGAAGCCTGAAGTTCGCTCCTTCCAAATCGGAAGCGGTGGACCGATCATCACGATCCCAGTTGGCGCGGTTGGTGTGTGGATCACATCTGCTCGCGCAGATCTCCCCACCCTTCGCCCCATCGGCGGCGAAACGACTGCAATCGCCGCAGTTGGGCGGCAATGATGAACGCTGCCCCAAGCGGCAAATGCTTCACGCGATCAATCGAGTGCGACGCAACGCGCGGTCAGTCGCGAACGTTTCAATTCGCTCACGCATGTGACGGACTGACGACGTCGTGCCCCGCAGCGCGCAGCGTCTGCTCGCGCATTGCTAGTTCCATGTCGTTCTCGACCATCATGCGTGCGAGTTCCTCGACGGAGGTCTTGGGGATCCAGTCGAGTTTTGTGCGTGCTTTCGTCATGTCGCCGAGGAGTTGCTCGACTTCGGCGGGGCGGAAGTAGCGGGGGT
>QWPU01000021.1 GCA_003671065.1 Planctomycetota bacterium
TGATGGAGTTGAGAGAAAGCGCATTGAAGATTGAATGCCCGTGACGACTCTCGAGCTGGGGGCTGTCCCATTCGTCGGCAGTGGTGTGCTGCTATCGAAACTACGGCAATCACCGCGACCTACTTTCCCAAAGAGTAAGTGGAGAGCCTCATAGAGAATCACTGCATTAGAGAAACTGGCGAGGTCTGCTTCGACAAGCCCCGCGGCCCCGCACGGAATAAACGCTCTCGCCTCGACTTTGAGCACTGCGTACGCCTGCACTGTCAGCGCTACATCGATGAAACACTCGGAGCCATCGCTGCAGTCGTCACCACAGGTCTTCACTGCGCGAAGCATCGCGGGCTGCTCATCGCCGGGACTCATCGGATACGCCTGCACATCGACACATCCTGCCCCAGCATCCACGATCTGGATTGGACCTGAGAGCACGGTGACTACGACCGTGCAGCCTGACTCTTCGATCCATGTCCAACGGCCCCAGTCGCCATCGCCGAGGTAGTTGGGGCCGCCTAGCCCGATGTCGCACGGGTTCTCGCAACGATCAAGGATGCCGTTGCCGTCGCAGTCGGTTCGCGGTTTGGTTTCGCAAAAATCGAGCACGCCGTTGCCATCGAGTGATGGATCGGCGAGGATTTGACAGAGATCGAGAAGACCGTCGCCGTTGCAATCAATGAGTTGGTTGCGGCAGATCTCGAGTTCGTCGGAGATTCGGTTGGCGTTGCAGTCGTCGGGCAGCGCGCCTTGTGGCGGATCGAGCGGGTAATCGGGAAGTTGAAACTGCGGCTCGCAGAGATCGAAGATGCCGTTGGAGTTGCAGTCGAACCCGAGATTCACACTCATGAGGCACGCATCGAGCAATCCGTCTTCATCGCAATCGAGTGACGGATCGGCTTCAATTTGACACCAATCGATGATGCCGTCGCCGTCGCAATCGGGAAACGACTCGGAGCGATCGGCGACGCCGTTCTGGTTGCAATCGGTGTAGGAAAATGGCGTGACGCCAGGAGGGATGACCGGCGAACTTTCCTCGCGTTTCTTGTACCACTCTTCTGGCGGATTCGGCGGTCCTGGCGGCGGAATGAGGTCACGCGCGGATGCGGTCATGGTCAGCATCGCCGCAAGAGAGAGAGAGAGAGAGAGAGAGAGTTTCGCAATCCAGCCATCGGAGTGCTCCTCGTGTTGTGTGGGCGCGGGTTGACTTGGGAAATCTACTCGACTTTGAAATGATGTCAAGAGCGAATCGAGCGTGATTTCAAATTTAACTGCGATCGAGGAGACATCCCGTGCCTACGCCACTGCAGGAATTCACGAAGACACTACTCCTGCGCCCCGCTGCTCGCCACTCACCCGCCGCCGAAATGTTTGCGCACATCGCCTAAAAATCGCACGATTTGCCCTTGTTCTTTGGGGCTTGAGGCTTTCTCCACATCGCTTGCCCAGAAGTCGAGGAAGCGCATGGCGCCGTCGCTGGTGAGGCTTGGCATGCGATCGTTTGGCGTTTCACTTGCACGCGTGCGACCGCGTTCGCCTTCCTGTTTGATGTCATCTAAACGCTCGTCATCTGTCTTTTTGCCTTCCTTGCCCGTCGCGATGCGCTCGCCAGTCTTAAGCCATTTCACCATCCACTCGTCGATGAATTGTCCGCGCGCTTTTTCGTTGAGCGCGAGATAGTCGGCGGCGCCTTTGGCGAGAATGTCTTTGGCGAGAAGGCGTGCGTTCTGCGTTGCTTGCTCACGCGCAGGACCCGAAAGACCTGCGAGAAACGCGGCCATCATGGCGCTTTCGGCTTGATCGCCGCCGCGAAAGCGATCAGCGAGTTCCATGAGAAAGCGGATGCGTTCTTCAATCGGCAACTTCGAAAAGTCATCGAGCGAGAAGTAGCCGAGGATGTCATCAACTGGTGAATCGAAGATCGACGGTGGCGGCTGGAAGCGCACTTCGATCCACCAATAGACGCCGTAGCCGAGCAGCGCGGCGAGTGCGAGACCGCCTGTGGCGATGCCGAGTTCGCGGCGTTTGTTGTCCCACGCATCCTTCAATCGTTCGTCGAGCGTGTCGCGCCAGTCGGTGATGTGCTCGATGATTGACATTGGGTTCTTCCGTTCACATGGTTTGAGATCACATCATGGCGTCTCATCAATGTCGCGCAGAATGCCCACGCTTCCATCGATGTAGACGCCGTTGCGCGGATTGCGCGTACCAATCTTGTGACGATCTTGACTGTCGCTGAGCACTGCGAACATCGATGGATTTCGCTCATAGAGCGCGCCGACGAGTTTCGCTTCGGCCTCGCGACGAATGCGATCGCGCTGTCGTTGCGTGAGACTGAGATCCGCGGCCGTTGCCATCATGAGGGCGGCTACTTGAATCTGCACTTGCGGCGTGTAGCGCAGAAGTCCGGGCACATAGAGGTAACTCGTGCCTGTTTCGATCGAGCCTTCTTCGTCATCGTCGGCCACGCAGAACCAACAGGTGCAATCGGTGTCGATGGTCTTGCCGAGCACTTCGACCAGGCCGCCTTCGGGACCATCGGGCGTCGCGGCGGGAAGAAAGTCGCACATCGGCAGTTGGCCCTTCTGCGCCGAGCGATAGGTGTCGACGGCGGTGAAGAGCGAGCGGAGATTCGCTTGGCACGAGACGCTGAGTGCTTCTTTGCGAATGCCTGAGATGGTGGGCATGATTATTGAAAGCAACACGCCGATCACCGCAATTACCGCGAGCATTTCGATGAGCGTGAAGGCTCGCTCGTTGCTGCGCGAGAGATGCGCGAGAGTGGTGTTCGAAGTCGTTCGCATGAGCATCCTGTAACGCCTTCACAGCGCGGGTGATTGCATGGTAAACACCGCGCGACGGATTCGGAAACGGCCAAAGTCGGTTTCATCCCGACCGTTAACTCGAGAACATCGCTTCGACAAATTTATCGGGATCAAACGGCGCCACATCGTCGGGTCGTTCACCCACACCGATCAGTTTCACGGGAACATCGAGCTCTTCGCGAATCGCGACCACGATGCCGCCACGCGCGGTACCGTCGAGTTTTGCGAGGAAGATTCCCGTAACCCCTGCGGCCGCGGCGAACAAACGCGCTTGCTGCACGGCGTTTTGACCACTTGTCGCGTCGAGCACTAACAGCACTTCATGAGGCGCGCCTGGGATCTTTTTCGCGAGCACTGTCCGAATCTTGGTCAACTCGCGCATGAGATTGTCTTGATTGTGCAAGCGGCCTGCGGTGTCGACGAGCAACACATCGATGCCACGCGCGATCGCCGCATCCGCCGCATCAAACGCGACCGCCGCAGGATCTGCGCCCGCTTTGCCCTTCACGATGTCGATGCCAAGGCGCTCGCTCCACACTGTGAGTTGCGCCACTGCACCAGCGCGAAAAGTGTCAGCCGCCGCAAGCAACACAGTGCGGCCTTCATCTTTCAAACTCTTCGCGATCTTCGCAACGCTGGTTGTCTTTCCAACGCCATTGACGCCGACAACTAACACGACCGTCGGACTCTTCTCTGCAATGTGAATCGCGCGAGAGCCTTCGGGCCAACGGGCTTTCAACTGGCGCTTCAAGTACTCGAGCGCATCTTCGCCACGCGCGACTGTGCCCGAGCGAAACTCTTTGCGTAGGCCATCAATAAGTTCGCGCGTGGCTTTCACGCCGACATCGGCTGCGATCAATCGCGTTTCAATCTCGTCGATGAGTTCTTCGCTGAGCGTGCGTCCGAGCAGAAGCGAACGCAGCTGCAAACCGACGACTTCCGCCGTCTTCTGTAGCCCTTTCTTGATCGCGTCGAATGCCGAACGAAAGATATTCATGCCTTCGGTCCAGCCGCTGCCTTCGATGCTCGATCGAGCACCGCGTTCACGAATGCGCCTGATTTCTCGGTGGAATAGGTCTTCGCGAGTTCAACCGCTTCACCGATTGCAAGCGCCACATCATCATCACCATGCGTGAACGCGTACCAACCGAGGCGCAAGAGATTGCGATCGACAATCGGTTGACGGTGCACAGGCCACTCGGCAGTGAACGGCTTCACGGCGCTGTCTGCGGCGGCGCGATGTTCCCACACTAGCGCGGCGAAACCGAGTCCTTGTTCGATGGCGCGTGCGCGGCTTGCCGCAAGTTCTGGATCGCGCGCGGCGACTCGTGCGGCTGCGGTTGACGCATCAGGAAGTTCGCCAGAATCATCTATTTCCGCCGCGCTTTCGAGTGCTTCACGCACTGAGTCGAGTTCGTTTGCGAGCCCCGAATCAAACTGATAGAGCGCGAGAAGCGCAAAGCGACGCTCGATACGAACGCGCATCTTGCGTTCTGGTTTTTCACGATTGCTCACGCGGGCCTCCCAAGCGGAAGTTGCATGACGCGCTTCACGGCGTGGGCTGCAATGATGGCGGCGAGCATGGCTTCGCTGCCCTTGTTGCCTTTCGCGCCACCCGCGCGCGCAGAGGCTTGTTCAATGGTTTGGCATGTCAACACACCAAAAGCGACGGGCTTGCCTGTTTGCGCTGTAATTGCGGCAAATCCGTGCGCAACACCTTCGCAGAGGTAGCGATCGTGCGTGGTTTCACCTGCAAGCACGAGGCCGATGCCCACCACCGCGTCGATGTCGCTGCGCGACGCAAGCGCGTGCGCGATGGCGATGAGTTCGAAGGAACCGGGCGCGTCGACGAGTACGAGGTTGTCTTCGAGGCCGCCAGCAGCGGTAAACGCCGCGCGCGCGCCGTCTTGCAATCGCGCGGTCACCTCATGGTGGTAATGGCTTGTGGCGACGCCAATCCGCAGGCCTTTCGCGTTGGCCGTTAATGGAACCGAGGTATGCATAAGGAGCCCATAGTAGGCGATTCGCCTCGCGCCGTTGGGCGATGAGTCTTGCGCCGTGCCGTATCATCGCGCGCGTGACACGACTTGTTCGACGCTTCATCGCAACGCTTGAGTTATCCCGCTTGCCCATCGCGTTTGGCGCAGTCGCGAATGTGTGGGTGATGGTGTTCATCGCGCGCGCGGACCCCGCGCTCACCGACACTGAAGTTGCGCGAATGCCGCTGACCTACGCGCTTTGCTCGGCGGCGCTGCTCGCGCTCGGCTTCATGACTTTCGGTGCTGCGCTCAACGACTTTCTTGACGCGAAGCACGATCGCGCCTTCGCACCTGATCGACCGATTCCTTCTGGCAGTGTGAAGCCACAACGCGCAATTCAAATTGCTGCAGCTTCGTTGTGCATTGGGCTTCTCGGCGCGATTGGGTTTGGGACCTCCGCGTTGCTCGCCGCGATGGCGCTTGCGGCAATCGTGCTTATCTATGACGCATTTGACAAACATGTTCCCGCGCTGGGATTGGTGCTCGCGGGGCTTGCGAGCGCCGCCTCCATGCTTGTGCCGTGCGTGAGCACGCGCTTCACCCTGCCCATATGGATTGCGATGAGTCAATCCATGGGTCTCGGTGCGATTGCCTATGTTGCCGCCGAAAAACGCCCAAAACTCACGCCGCGCGCGGTCGCGTTTGCGGCGTGCAGTTGGGTGGTGGTGAGTTGCGCGCTCATGATGCTCGCGACGACGCGCAACCTCGAGCACCTCACGCCGCCGTGGGTCAATACGAAACAACTGCTCATCCCCGCGGTCACGGTGGTCGTCTGCGCTGCGTTTGCGGCTTGGAAACTGCGCGGCATTCGTGGGGCGCGCGCGTCGGAGAAACTGCTGCGCTACGGAAGTTTGTGGAAGAGTCTCGTCGCGGCGAGTTGGTTGCTCGCGATTGACTTGCCGAAAGAAGCTGCGATCGTGGCCGCGATCGCGCTCGCCATCTTCGTGACCTTCGCACTCTTGCGCGAAGCTGGACCACAGTTGGCGGAACCAGTTTCATGGCGATCGTAGTTGCGAAGACTTTCAACACGCGCGCCCGCAGATTCCCTCGCATCGGTATCCTCCGAGCCGTGACGAACCGCTTCATTCGCACTTCCCCGCTGCACCTCCTCACGGCTGGGTCGATTGCGTGTGCACTGACTTCAGTGAGTTCATTCGCGCACGCGCAAGCCGAGCCAACCACGGCGCTCACACCTGCATCGACGCCAATCAAAGCGACAAATCGTCGCGCGATCGATGGCTCATCACTCGGTGGTTTCGTGTTGCCAACGAAACCGGTCGATGCTCCGTGCAGCATGAGTGCCACGCGCGGATGGAAGTGGAAGAGCGACGACACGCAACGACTGTTGCTTGAGGGCGATGTGCGCGTGACGCTCGGTGGATATTCCTTCAGCGCCAAGCGCGCGTTGGTGTGGATCAATCGCCTTCCACTTCCCGCTGGTCCTGCCACGCAAATCGCAGTGTGGTTTGAGCGCGCGGATGAACCGACGCGGCGCGCGGGTCTCGGCGCAAGCGGCCGCAATCTACTCGTGACGACAACGCTGCTTGGTGCGACGCAACTGTCACTGATCATGACTGAGCAGCAGGCGCCAACTGCCACCGCGTTCATTGCGGCTGGTGATGCACGCCTCGCAACCTACTTGAAGACCTTGCAGAAAGGCATCGACGAAGGCACTGTTGTCGTGAGCGCGCAGGCGTCGCTCGATGTTCCACTCGTGATCGAGGAAGCCGCGCTCATTCCTGGCGGCGGACTCGCGCAAGCGGCACTTACCGCACCGATGCTTCCGAGTTCTATCGATCTCATGACGCCTGCTGTCGGCGCGCTGTCGATCTTTCGCCCTGAAGGAACTATCTCGTTTTCCGCTGATTCCGTGGTAGTTGACGAGAAACTCAATCGCATTGCTGTGCAAGGCATGGTGGAACTTGAGTACCTCGCGACGATCGCGGGAGCCGATCGCACGCTGCAACTCTCTGCTGAGCGCGGCGTGATTTTTCTTGCGCCTGGCGCGTTGAAGTCGTTGCGCGATGGATCGCGTTCGCTTGATGCGTCGGCGATCGAAGGCATCTATCTCGAAGGCGCCGTGCACGCGAGTGACGGTGAGTACACGCTGCGCGGCGCGCAGATTTATTACGACCTCGTGAATAACCGCGCAGCAATTGTTGACGCGGTGTTGCGCACCTATGACCGTCGTCGTCAAGATCTTCCGATCTACACGCGTGCGGCTGAATTGCGCCAAGTCGCCGTCGATGAGTGGACGGCTGATAGCGCGACCGTGTCAACCAGTGAGTTCTTCACGCCGCATCTGTCGATTGGTGTCGATCGCGTCACCATCACCAAACAGCCTGATATGCCGAATGATCCGCAGTCAGGCGGCATGTATGTGAACGCTGAAGGCGCGGCGCTTCAATTCAACGGCACGCGCATTCTGCCGCTGCCAGGTTACGAAGGTCGCGTTGATCGCATTCCGATTCGCTCGATCAATGTTGGCTATCAAGAAGAACGCGGTTGGGAGGTCGGGACCGATTGGGATCTGCTCGCGCTCATCGGAGCAAAGCCTGTCGCGGGTCTTGATGCGGAACTTTCAGTTGACGCCTACACCGATCGCGGTCCTGGTGTTGGCACGGTCTTCAAACTTACTGATGATCTTGGCAATGGCTCGATTGACCTCTACGGCCTGTACGACATGGGCGGCACAGATCGCACGAGTTCAGGTCTGAATGTTGAAGACAACGCGGGCATGCGCGGCATCATGGATGCTGAGTGGCAAACCGCGCTGTCGAACGATTTCACGCTGCAGACGCAGTTTGCCTACATCTCTGACGAAACCTATGTAACGGCGTGGCGCGAGAGAGCGTTTGACACGCGTCGCGAATATGAAACAAGCGTCTTCTTCAACGGCGTGAGCAACAACACGGCGCTCTCGCTGCTGACGAAGTACGACTTGAATGACTTCATCTCGAATTCGTATCTACTTGCCAGCCGCAGTTACATCGTCGACAAGATGCCTGAGTTGTCGTATCGCCGCTACGGCGACGATGTGCTTGACGGTCTGACCTGGACGCAGCAGTGGTCCGCCAACGCGATGGCGATTCGTCCTACAAGTGGAACGCCGAATTCACTCGGCGTTCCAGTGGGTGCGTGGGGCGGCGCGATCGGCGCGAATGAATCGATCTTCGATGCCTATGAAGGCGCAGGATATCGCGACAATTTCGTGTCACGCTTTGACACGCGTCATGAAGTCAGCGCGCCGATGACTGATGGCATCGCCACCTTTACGCCGTTTGTCACTGGCCAAGCCACGGGCTATATCGCAGACGAATTCTCCGAGTATTCAAGCGACGCAGACAATGTTCGCTTTCAGCTGGGCACTGGTGCCCGCTCGTCGCTGCACTATGTCCGCGTGGAAGATTCGGTGCAAAGCCGCTTGCTTGACCTCAATCGCATGCGTCACATCATCGAGCCATACTCAACAGTGTGGGCTGGTTGGGACTCACTCAAAGACGGCGCGCTTCCGCTCTACGACCAAGAGTATGAAGGCGCGACTGGTGGCGCGGCAATCAATCTCGGCATGCGCAACACACTGCAAACACAACGCGGTGGTGCGGGCGCGTGGCAGTCGGTGGATTGGGTGCGTCTCGACACTGGCGTCGTCGTCAACGATGCTGGTTCCGATTTCACGCCAACGGCTGTGAATCCGCTTGATCCATCGTCGAGCCTGCAATGGCGTCAGTCACCGATTCCTGCGTTCTATGCGTTTCGCCCTGATTTGTCGCAGTGGGGTAGTCATGCATATGGCATGACGACATGGGAAATCAGTGATTCGCTCACACTCGGCGGCACGATGAAGTACCTCTTCGAAGACACCGAGTTCGTGACGAAGGAAGGAAGCATTCTTCCGAATCTCGCCGTGGGTTCGCTTGGTCTTGCGATGCGCCACTCGCCTGTGGTGAGCACATATGTTGAGTATCGCTACCTCGCGCCGACGGAATCGGAGCTGTTGCAAGCGGGATTCCTCTATCGCGCAGGGAAGCGCTATCTCATCGCAGCAAGTCCGCAGTACGACTTGCTCGCTGGCGAATTGCGTGCGGTTGCGGGCTCGATCACGCGCACATTCCCTGACTTTGACGTCAATGCAAATATGGGGTACGACCTCATCGAAGATGTCACATTCGTTGGATTCTCACTGAGCATTCCATCGGGCGCGAAGTCGAACAACTTCGGCGCCTACAACCCTGCGATGGGTGGATTTCAATGAGCGCACCATCACCACGGCCCATGCGCCGCGTGTTAGCGATCTCTTCGCGCGGTGGTCACTGGACGCAGTTGCGGCGCTTGAAGACCGCGTTCGATGGTTGTGACATCACCTGGGCTTCGACCGATGCGAATCTCGCTCGTGAAGTTGCGCCTGCGCGATTCGTTTGCATTCCTGAAGCGTCGCGATGGGATCGCGTGCGTCTCGTGTGGTCGATGATCTGCGTGCTAGTGCTAGTGCTCAGAGTTCGACCGCACGCGATTGTGTCCACAGGCGCGGCGCCAGGATTCCTCGCACTGCGCATTGGGTCGCTCATTGGAGCCAAAACGCTGTGGATTGATTCGTTTGCCAACGCAGAAGAGCTCTCGCTTTCAGGCCGAAAGGCTGCGCTGTTCGCGGATCTCACACTCACGCAATGGGCGCATCTTGGCGCGCCGCTCGAGGTGAAATCGGGTGCGAAAACTTCACGCGCGAAAGGCAGCGCGTATTACGCGGGAGCAGTCGCGTGATCTTCGTCACTGTTGGTTCACAACTTCCGTTTGATCGCTTCATCGCGCCAGTAGCGGCGTGGGCTCGTGCGCAAACTACCTGCGACATTTACTTTCAGCACGGCGGGACGACGGTTGATCTCAGTGGCTTTGAGCACGCAGCGTTTGTGACGCCTGATGAAGCCGCGAAACTTTTTGAACGCGCTCACGTTGTTGTCGCGCATGTCGGCATGGGCACCATTCTCACATGCCTTGAACTCGGTAAACCGATCATTGTGTTTCCCCGCAAAGCGTCGCTCGGCGAAACACGCAATGAGCATCAGAGCGCGAGTGCGCGCAGTCTTGAAAGTCGCGCTGGATTCTTCGTGGCGTGGGACGAGAGCGAACTGCACGCACTGCTTGAACGCATCAGCACGCTGTCTGGCGGCACGCGCGTGTCGTCGGACGCATCACCTGAACTCATCGATGCGGTGCGCAGTTTCATTCACGACGCGTGAACAGATCACGCACAGATCACGCACGCATCTCAGTCAAACAGTTGATTTTGCGCCGCAGGAAGCGTGAATCCGATCGACTCCGCACCTTGACGCGTGAGTCGTCGTCCCTGACGCGTGCGCGCGACATAGCCGATCTGCAACAGATACGGCTCGACAAGATCTTCAAGCGTTCCCGAATCTTCTGCAAGCGTCGCCGCAATCGCTTCAAGTCCAACTGGACCGCCATCGTAAATATCCGCAACCGCACGCATGTACTTGCGATCGAGTTCGTCGAGCCCTTGATCATCAATGCCTTCGAGCCGCAATGCAGACGCAACCACGGGCGCGTCCATCCGTCCCGCAGCGCGCACTTCGGAGTAATCACGCACTCGACGCAGTAAACGCAATGCAATGCGCGGAGTTCCACGACTGCGCGATGCAATCGCATCAAACGCTTCCGTCGAAACTCCGCGCATGCCGAGAATGCCTGCCGCGCGTGTCAAGATCGACACGAGATCTTCGTGTGTATAAAACTCGAGGTGATGCGCGATACCAAAACGACTGCGAAGTGCCTGCGTGAGTAGCCCCGCGCGCGTCGTCGCACCGATGAAGGTGAATGGCTTTAGCGCGATGGTGACGATGCGTGCGTGCATGCCGCTGTCGAGCGTGAAGTCGATGCGACGATCTTCCATCGCTGGGTAGATGTACTCCTCGACCGACGCGGGCAGCCGATGGATCTCGTCAATGAAGAGCACATCGCGCTCTTCCATCTTGGTAAGCGTGCCCACCAGATCCCCCGCTTTCGTAAGCGCAGGACCACTGGTCACAAACGCGCGCGAGCCCATTTCTGCGGCAATCACATGCGCAAGCGTTGTCTTACCAAGCCCTGGCGGACCGTGCAGCAGCACATGCTCCATCGCTTCGCCGCGCGACTTCGATGCTTCAAGCGCAATCGATAAACGCTCGACAAGCGCGCGTTGACCGACATACTCACGCATCGAGCGCGGACGAATTTCGAGCGTGTGCGTGTCGACATCCGACTCGGCTTCACGCGTCTGCGCGGTGGGTGAAACAATGCGCTCCTTCGCCATCAGTGCAGAATAGCAACGGCGGCTCGTCAGACGCGATGCGCTCAGCCGTTGCGGTTAGTTGCCAAGCTTGACCGTCGGCGCCATGCGCTCGCTCGCATCGGACAACTCGAAGAACTTCTCTTCGTTGAAGCCGAACATGCCCGCGACAAGGTTCGATGGAAACGACACGCGCAGGGCGTTGATCTCGCGCACATTCGCGTTGTAGAAGCGTCGCGATGCGGCAATGCGATCTTCGGTGAGCGAGAGTTCTCGCTGCAATTCAAGGAAGTTTCGATCGGCTTTGAGATCGGGATAGGCCTCTGCCACTGCGAGCAATCGACCAAGCGAAGCTCCCAGTTCCGCCTCGCCATCGACGCGCGCTTTGAGACTAGCGCCCGCGTTCATCGCGTGTGCACGCGCCGCAACGACGCGCTCAATCGTTTCGCGCTCATGCGTGGCGTAACCCTTCACTGTTTCCACGAGGTTTGGAATGAGATCGTGACGACGCTTCAACTCGACATCGACGCCCGACCAACTCTCGCGCACATGCTGTGCTAATCGCGAGAAGCGGTTGTAAGTGGCGATGAGCCAGATGAGTGGAATCGCCACCACCACCGCAACGACGCAGCAGGTGACACCGAGCCGTGCAATGGCTTGTTCGTTCAAATCGAAACTCCTGATGACGGATTCAAAATCGGATCAGTGGCCCGCTCGGCTTCGGGCAATCGCGCGGCGCGAACATGGCGAGGCACCCGCTCATAGAAGCCGTCAAGCCACTTCAACTCCCTGACAAACTGTGCGGCATCCCATGTTCGCGTTCCTCGCGTCGCAAGCAGCACGCATTCGCAGAACTCTACTTGCGGTGGCTGGTCCTCGAGGAAGTACTCGATCATGCGTGGATCAAAGAGATCAAACGCGAAGCGACGATCGGAGCACTTCACATGAAAGCGCTTCGAGAACTCACTCGACTCGAAGTCGATGTCGTCCATGCCAATAAACTCACCGATCTTGTCGAAAAATCCTTCGCGTCGAACCACAAGACTCTCAGGCACCTCAAGGCGTGGTCGCGTGATGATGAACGATGTGGTGAAGGTCGCCGTCGTGGTTTGTTTTCCGTTTGATGTAGTGATTTTGTACTGATAGTCCCCAAACAGCGTCTCGCTCACGATGCCGCCGAGACGGATATTTCCAAACGCAATGTTGTAACCGCGGCGCGAATGCCCAATCTTAAAAAGCGGAAAGAAGGCAAACATGTTGTTGAGATTGGGATACTCGCCAACCCAACGGCAATCGAATTGAGCGGCGAGCCGCTGCAATGCTTCGACGCGTTCTCGCGAGAGCTTCGCTGCGTACACCATCACCCAAATGACCGCCGCGACTACGACAGCGATGCCGAGGCCCGCGACGAATACAACGCCAAAGCCACCATACTCATCCATTGCTAGAACTTCACTTGTGGCGCGTTGCGCTCAGCTTCGTTGTCGACCTTGAAGAACGGCTTCTGCGTGAACCCGAACATGCCTGCGACGAGGTTCGTGGGAAACACCACAAGCGTCTGGTTGTAACCACCAGCTGCACCGTTGTATGAACCGCGAGCATGACCGATGGTGTTCTCTGTCGAAGCGAGTTCACCTTGCAGTTGCAAGAAGTTCGTGTTCGCTTTGAGATCAGGATACGCCTCAGCAACAGCCATCAGACGACCGAGCGCTTGTGTGAGTCCGCCTTCAGCGGCGATCTTGTCATCGACGCTACCCGCGCTCACCGCACGCGCGCGCGCTGCGATCACGGCTTCAAGCGTGCTGCGTTCGTGGCCTGCGTAACCCTTGACGGTTTCGACGAGATTCGGAATGAGATCGTGGCGGCGCTTGAGCTGCACATCGATGTTGCTCCACGCGCCATCCACGCCAACGCTACCTCGCGCGAGCGTGTTGTAGACGCCCATGAGCCAGAGTCCGACGACAAGTGCGAGAAGTACGAGCCCGCCACATCCACCGATCAGAAGCCATCCCATAGTAGTTCTCCGTTAAGTCATGCGAGTTGCGCGTTGGTTCAATGAGTGAGGCGAGGTGCCATCCCTCACCGAGTGACGCAAGAAATCACGCCGCGCATCGTACACTCCAACGATGCGCCACAGCCGTCTTGTCAATGGAGTTCTCCCCATTGTTTTGATTGTCATGTCGAGTGTCTCGGCAGTGGACGCGCAGACTTCCGCGCCGAGCCTAGCAGTCGTTTGGCAAGACGCCTCGAAGCAAGATGAATCAACCAAACCTGCTTCGAATCTCGACGAAGTGAAGGCTCCGTTGTCGACCACGGCTCCGACCTTGCCCACGGCTCCGTCGTTGCCCACTCCGCTTGAAGCCGCGCGTGACACTCGCGAGCGCACTCGCACGCAAGCCGAAGATGCGCTGCGCCGCACGCTGCTTCCGCAAGCCATTGAAGCGGCGCAATTCGCGGCAATGCTCACCGCAATACATCCAACGCTCGTCAGCAACAAGGATGTCGCGGAAGCCTTCGTCATCTATCGCGACACGATTGAGAAACTCGCGATTGATCCAGGTCGCGTCATCAAGCAGTTGCTTCCCGCGTGTTACTACTTTGACGGCGCGCGCGGAACCTTTGTGCCGCGCGCGACGCCTGAACTTAGCGAACTACTTGCGTTGCGCGACAAATCGATGCGTAACGCAGCGACCGCTGAACGCGCGCTCTTCCGCTCAATTGAACTGGCAACGCCAATTGATCTTCGCGGCATGCTCGCCTGCGCGAAGATTGCGTTTCTCCATGATCGCCTTCCGCGTGAGGGGCTGCTGCCGACCACGAGTACTTCGCTCGGCGACATTCTTCCAAAGTTGCGCATCCCCGATGATGTGCGCGCGATGATCGCACCAACGCTGCTCAGTTACGGCGACGCGCTCACGCAATTGCTCACGATGCGATTGCAACTGCTTCGTGAGAATGATGCAGCGCGAACAGCAATTGAAGTTCGCGCGGGAACATTGTGGCGCTATCGATCGGCTGAACAACGCGAGGGAATCGACGATCAACTCGACGCGCTTGATGATCTTGAGTTTGCCAATGAACTCGCGATTCGCGATGCGTCACTGTCAGCGTTGCGCCGTTTGCGCGCGCAACTTCCGCGCGCAGAGGGTCGGCGGCTTGTCGAAGACTGGCAAAAAACCGCGCATCCAGAGCTGTTTGATGATGAACGCATTCTCTCGGCACTCGTCGCATCGGTCGTTGCACTTCCCCAAGGTGATGCCGATGTGGACCGCGTTGTGCTCGACGCAATTGACGCGACCTACCAACGCATCGAACCGCTTGCTGAAGCCGCGTGCCGCGCGGCTGATGCGATTCTTCCACGACTGCTTGATCGAAGCGCTGCAGGAATCTCGGCGGAGATTGCTGCGCGAATCACATTGCTTGAGACGCAGAAGAAACGACGCGCCGCGCTCAAAGAGACGCTCGGACGCATTCGCGCGGTCACAGCAAACGCGCCCGCTGAAACGCTTATGCGCTTCGATGACTTCAACGAATCGATCGCCGCACTTGAACGCGCGGATCGTTTCGAACGCGAGTCGCTTGAGCGTCTGCTTGATGAAATGGCGATCGCAGAAGCAGAAGGACTCGAAGTTGGAACTCCCGCGGACGCAGTGACACCAGCAGCACCGAAGGCGGTTCCCGCAACACCAGCGGCGACGCCACCAAAGTCGAGCACGCCAAACACTCCGACAACGCCGCGCACTGGACGCGGTGGACGCGGTTCACGGAGTCCTGTCAATGATTGAATCACGCCTGCGTTTCGGGCGCACATCGATGATGACTCGCTTGCTGCTTGTGCTGAGTGTCGCAGTGTTGATCGCATCTGCGCCCGCGTGCGACAATACGACGAGTTCGGCTCCGACCCCGACTCCCCTGCAGATCACAGAGAAGCCAGCGCCCGCTCCCCCACCGCCAATCGCACCTGTCGCGCAGCAACCGATCTTCGTCGTCTTCGAAAGCATGTCGGGAAAGATCCGCATTCAGCTGCACACGAAAGAAGCGCCACGCATCTGTGCGAATTTTCTGAATCTCATCCAACGCGGCTATTACACGCGTAAACAATGGGATGACTTCTCGCCTGTGGTGCGTCAACTCGGAGAGCGGGTGGATATCAATGCGATTCCCTATTCGCTGCCGCGCGAGTTCGCGCCGAAACTTTTGTTCGACATCGGCGGGCGATTGTGCTTGGCCAACACCACTGAGAACGACGACGCGCGTGGACATCCCTACCGCATCTTCTTGACGGTGAAACCGCAGGAACGATGGAACCTCGAGTATGTCGTGTTCGGCACGATCGTCGATGGACTCGATGTGGCAACGCGTATGAACACTGGCGAGCCTGTGACATCGATCGTGATTGAAGGCGATACTCAACCGCTTCTCACGGCGCAAGCGAAGAACATTGCACAGTGGAACGCGGCGCTCGACGCGCGTAAGTGAGCAACAGCACCATTAATTCAGGATGACGCCGCGCGTTGTCGAGAGCGGACTGCTCTCGCACGCGCGATCAAGCAAGTGCGCAAGGTGAGCCAGTTCACTGAGCGCCACACGCGCGCGCGCACGAGCGTTTGGCTCAGCGAGCATGTCGTAACGCATACGGTCGCCATGCGAAAGCACAAACAGCAATTGCTCGACGATCACTTCGGTCGGAACGCCTTCTTGGCCCATCAAATTGCGAATCTGATCGAGTCGCTGCATGCGCTTCAATTCACGCGCTGAAAGCAATTGAGTAATCGCACCTTCGAGCGCAGGAAGTCGTCGCGCTGCGCCGCGTCGACAATCAAGCGGCTGCAATCGCGCGAGACGATAGAGGCGACGACCATCGGGTTCCGCAATTGTTTCGATGTTTGCACGACTCACGCCATGCACAAGCACTTGATGTCGTCCATCCGCCAATGCGCGGTGGTCAACGATTTTGACGACGCACGCAGCAGGACGCAGCGCGGGCTCGCCGATCTTCTCGCCTTCCCATTGCCTCGACGCGTATGTACACATCGCAATCGGAGCGGCCGACAGAATGTCGCCATCAGTGCGTGCGCGCAAACAGTCTTCGATGAGTTGCCGATAGCGCGGCTCAAACGCGACCATCCACTCGGCTGTGTGCGGATAGACCACGACCGATGGCAGCGGAAAGAGCGCAATCGGTCGAGAGAAATCAACGCGAACAGCGGAAGTCATGCTTCGATGATAGATCACACTCCGCGCCTGTGCGAGCAGATGTTTCGATGTTTACAACGAGAGCGTTGCAGTTGCTTCGTCAAGCGCAGCCGTAAGTTGCTCGCGCACACTGTCAAGTTGGGCTTCGGTGAGACCGAGCGCGTCGAGGGCTTCCTTTGCGATCGTTCGATCGAGCAGATCAATGCGGAAGCCTTCGTTTTCGGTGGCGAGTCGATCTGCGATGTACACGATCCACGGAATGTGCCGCGATTCAGCTGGCGCGCGCATTGGATCATGGTGATGACCGCAAGCGAGCGCGAGTGAACGAGGAAATTTCCATTGCTCGCAGAGCGCTTCGCCGAAGTGTCCGTGATCAGCGCCGAACACCGCGCGTTCAACCATACGGAAGTCGATGAGCGGATTTCCATCGGCGTCGAACTGCATGTCGCCGAAGACCTTGACCAGTTTCGCGCGATCAGTTTGCAACGCCACCATCACGCCGATGTCGTGCATAAGCCCGGCGAGAAACGCTTCATCGCCAGAACTTTTACGCGCTTCTTTCGCGAGCAGTTTTGATGCGGTTGCCACCGCGATCGAGTGCGCCCAGAGTTCTTTCGCGTCGAAGCGATCACACAACGCACCGCCACGGAACAACTTTGCAAGACTCGCAGCGATCGCGATGTTCTTCACGGCGTTGAGACCGAGCAGCGAGATCGCGCGATTGATCGAGCCAATTTGCCGAGGCAAACCGTAGAACGCGCTATTCACAACTTTGAGCACGCGCGCAGAGAGCGCAGGATCGCGCCCAATGAGTGCGTTGAGATCTTGCGCGCTGGAGTTTGGGTCTTCAACAAGCTCAATGATGCCGAGCGTCACTTCGGGAAGTGTGGCGATGTGACTGAGTTGCTTCACCGCGAGGTGCGCAACTTGCAGGCTCTCATCAGCTGAAACGACATGCGGGACCTCTGGCATCATCGGTGTTCCTTCTGGCCTCACTGGACCGCGTGCTTCATTGCGCGCTTGATTGCTTCGTTGGAAGATCGGCGCAATCCGAGCGTGGATTCACAGCAGGAGTGCGAGGTGCGACGAAAGCAGGATGAAACTGCACTGCGTATTCGGACCTGCTCATACAGATGCACCTGCAACTCTGCGCGCTGACGCGCCAGCGTGAATCAAAATGTGTTGTGCTTCGCAAGCGAGTAGCGATTGGGATCGGCACTGGCCAAAAGCTCGGCGATGCGAACACCCGTCTGACCGTCGCCAAACTGCGCGCTTGGAACGGGCGCAAGCGCTTCGACTTGCGTGAACGCTGTCTGTAACGCGCTCGCTGAACACTCAATGCAGTCAACAACAT
>QWPU01000210.1 GCA_003671065.1 Planctomycetota bacterium
ACGCTGTGGCTCAAACACTTCTCGATCGGTCCGATGGAGCGACTTTGGCGCCTCGCAAGTTACGGAAGCACCTCGCGATAGGCACGCATCGCAGAGTCGTCTTGTAGACTGCGCGGCTCATGCACGCTCCGAACTTTCGTCTTGATGGCAAGATCGCGCTCGTTACGGGCTCAAGCACTGGGCTTGGCAAAGCGATGGCATTTGCGATGGGTGCTGCAGGCGCGAAGGTCGCGTTCAACTATGCGAACAATCAGGCGCGCGCAGAGAAGACTTTCGCGGAGTATCGCGCGCTCGGCTTTGAAGGCGAGCTCTTTCGTGCAAGCGTGATTGATGAAGGTGAAGTGAATGCGCTCGTGAAGGACATCACTGCGCAACTCGGCGCGATCGACATCCTCGTCCTTAACGCCACGCCGCTGCAGCCGCTCAAGACAATCGAAGACTACGACTGGGCGTTCTACCAATCGATGCTCGACTTCTTTGTCAAGAGTCCGTACTTGCTCACACGCGCCGTGTTGCCCTCAATGAAGGCGCGTCGAAGTGGGCGCATCCTCAGCATCACCAGTGAAGTTTTCAAGCGTGGTGCTTCGCCATTTAGCGCGTATGTCGCGGCAAAAGGCGCGCAAATTGGTTGGTCGCGCTCGATGGCGCTCGAACTCGCGCCTTTCAACATCACAGTGAACATGATTGCTCCAGGATGGATTCCTGTTGAGCGTCACGACTCTGATCCACAACACGAGAAGGATGCGTATCTCAGTCGCATTCCAATGAATCGTTGGGGTGTGCCGAGTGACATCGGCGGCGCGTGCGTCTTTTTCGCGAGCGATGCCGCAGCGTTTCTCACAGGCAACGACATCCATGTCAACGGCGGCGTCACGGTCGGCTAACGCTACTTTCACAGCCAAAAACAACAGACTGAATTGAAACGAGATCCTCATGAACACACGCACGAACTCCATTCTCACGCTCGCCGTTGTCACGCTCGCACTCGCAGGTTTCGCGCCGCGCAGCAGCGTTGCTGGCGATCTTGTCGCTGATCAGAAGGCGCGCATTGCGCAACTCAAAGTGCATCCAAATGCGAAGCCACATGTCGCGTTCGTCTCCAACGGTGTTGCTGATTTCTGGACGATTGCGAAAGCAGGCGCGCTCGCAGCAGGACGCGAACTTGGTTGCGATGTCACCGTTGAATTTCCTGGCGGCGGACTGAGTGATCAGAAGCGCATGCTCGAAGATCTAGTGACGCGTGGCATCGATGGCATCTCGGTAAGCCCAATTGATCCGACGAATCAAGCAGAAGTGATGACTCTGGTCGCAGAGAAGTCGTTCCTTATCACCAACGACAGTGATGCGCCTAACGCACCGCGCCTGTGTTACATCGGCATGGATAATTACGACGCGGGCTATCTGTGTGGCACGCTCGGTCGTGAAGGTTGCTCGGGCGGCGAGGTCGCGATCTTCATCGGTCGGCTTGAGCAAGACAACGCCAAGCGTCGCCGTCAAGGCTTCATCGACGGGCTCTTAGCTCGCACTCCCGATTCAAAGCGCTACGACGAGCCAACGAAAGTCATCACTGAATCGGGCTACACCATCGTCGGCACATGGACCGATTCGTTTGATCGCGCGAAGGCGAAGGCGAACATTGAAGATGTGATGATCAAGCACCCGAAGCTTGCGTTGGTCACAGGACTCTTTGAGTACAACTCGACGCTCGCGGTTGAAGTGTTCAAACAAGCTGGGAAAACTGGCGTGATTAAAATTGCTGCGTTTGATGAAGGCGCCGATGTGATCAACGGCATTCGCGAAGGCATCGTTCTCGGCACCGTTGTGCAAGATCCCTATGGATACGGCTTCGAAAGCGTAAAAGTGCTCAACGCGTTCAACAAGGGCGACATGTCGCTTGTGCCTGCGAATGGCGTGGTGGGGATTCCTGCGCGCGTGATTAAGAAGGACAATGTTGAAGCGTTCTGGAAGGATCTCAAGGCGAAGTTGAAGGCTGGCAAAGAGGCAGGAGCGTCGAAGTAACGAGCCGCGTTGATGAGCGATCTTCAAAACCCCACGCCTGTGATGCTGCGCGTGCGCGGCATTGGTCGGCGTTACGCAGGGCTCGTTGCGCTCGCGGGAATTGATCTCGATATTCGCGGCGGCGAAGTGCTCGGCATTGTTGGCGAAAATGGTGCGGGCAAGTCGACGCTGCTGAAGATTCTGTCAGGCGTTGTGACGCCGAGTGATGGCACGATGGAGTGCGCGACTGATACGCATGAGCTGCGCATGGTGCAACTTGATGGCGTGCGAAGCGCGTCGCGCGCGGGCATTGCACTCGTGCATCAAGAGTTGAATCTCGCGGAGAACCTCGATCTCGCGGGCGCGATTTTCTTAGGGCGCGAACCATCGCGTTACGGCTTGCTCGACCTTCCGCGCATGCGGCGCGAAGCAGCGAAGTGGCTTGCGCGTGTTGGTCTTGCGCTTGATCCTTCGACGCTGTGCGCGTCGCTCGGACTTGCGCAGCGTCAACAGGTAGAGATTGCGAAAGCACTGTCGTGCGAAGCGAAAGTTCTCATTCTCGATGAGCCGACTTCGAGCTTGTCAGCGCCTGAAACCAAGCGACTTCTCGCAATCATGGATGATCTGCGGAGCGAAGGGGTCGCGGTGGTTTTTGTGTCGCATCATCTTGAGGAGGTCATGCAGATCGCTGACCGCGTGATGGTGTTGCGTGATGGACGCAGCACTGGCGAGCTCATGCGTGGTTCGTTTGATCGCGCGATGATTGAACGGTTGATGGTCGGTCGTGATCTCAAGAGCGCGCCAAAGCGTTTGATTGCGGCAGAGTCGCAGGCACGGCTGAAGGTCGATCGTTTGGTGAGCGTGCATCGCCGTCGTCAAGCAGTTTCATTTGAAGTGCGCGCAGGTGAAATCGTTGGCTTGGCTGGTCTTGTTGGCGCGGGCCGCACGGAAACGCTCGAGGCGATTGCGGGCATCAGGCATCACCAAGGCGAGGTGACACTCGATGGCGTTGCGCTCACTGGCGGCAGCGTTGAGCGCGTGCGTCGCGGTGTTGCGATTGTTCCTGAAGATCGCGCGCGCAATGGTCTGTTCCTTGAGGACGCGGTGTCGATGAACATGTCGCTCGCGTGGATTGATCGCAGGAGTAATTCGCGACTGCTAGACAGTGGCGCGGAAGCCTCGTTGATCGCGCGCATGACTTCGCGCATGCAGTTGCGCCCTGCGGATCCATCGCGACGAGTACAGACGCTTTCAGGGGGAAATCAGCAGAAAACCGTGATCGGCCGTTGGCTCGCGGTTGATCCAGCGCTGCTGCTCCTTGATGAGCCGACGCGTGGCGTCGATGTCGGCGCGCGTGCGGAAATTCACGCTGAGATTCGTCGTCTCAGCGAGTCTGGAAGTGCCGTGCTCTTTGCGTCGAGCGAGCTCGAAGAGGTCTTACTCTTAGCCGATCGTATTCTCGTCATGCATGAAGGTCGTATCGCAGGGGAGCTCAACTCCCACGAAGCGACTGAAGTTGCCATCATGCATCTTGCCACTGGCGGCGGTCACGAGTGATGTCGAACATGCAACGCAACACCTTACGGCGGCCACATTCTTTGGGCACTTCAACCTCTCCATGAAAAAATCGCTCGGCATCATCGGAATCTTCCTCGCGATCTTTCTCATCGCCTCGTTGTTCGGCGAGAATTTTCTCACTGGACTGAATCTCCAGAACCTCACCAATCGCACGGCGCTCTATTCAATCCTCGCGCTCGGTGCGAGCATCGTCATCGTGACAGGTGGAATCGATCTATCGATTGGTTCAGTCGTGTGCCTCGCGGGCATCACCGTGCCGTGGTTACTCGTTGAGTTTGAGTGGTCGCCGTGGCAAGTCATTCCCGTCGTGCTCGCAGGTTCCGCGCTCATCGGACTCTTTCACGGACTGCTCATTACGAAGCTTCGACTGCAACCGTTTCTTGTCACACTCTGTGGTTTGCTGCTGTATCGCGGCATCGCGCGTTGGATGACAGGCGATCAATCACAGGGTTTTCAAGGCGAATTCGGCGATGTGCGCGCGATCGCGCTGGCAAGATTCACCGTGCCAGGTTTCAGAGAACTCGGCATTGAAGGGTTCCGCGTTCCCGCGACAGTGATTCCCATGGTTGTGCTTGCTGTTGTCATTGGCTTGTTCTACTCGCGCACCGTCTGGGGTCGATGGATCCTGGCAACTGGACGCAACGAAAGTGCTGCGCGCTACTCAGGCGTGCCGACGGAGCGACTCACGATTCTTTCGTATGTCGCTTGTAGTTTGCTCGGAGGATTCGGCGGCATGCTGTTTATCTTCGACATCGGAAGCGCGCAGCCATCCGACTTCGGAAACTTCTACGAGCTCTACGCAATCGCGGCCGCGGTGCTTGGTGGATGCAGTTTGCGCGGCGGCGAAATGAGCGTGGTCGGCGTGCTGGTTGGTGCGGCAACACTTCAGTTACTTCGCAATACGATTATGCTCGTCGGAGTCGGTTCGCAGATTGAATTCGCGGTGATTGGTGCGGTGCTTCTCATCGGCGTTGGTGCTGATGAACTCGTGCGTCGATTGTCCGCTCGCCGCGCGGAGCGGCTCGCCGTGGCTGCGCACACATGAAAGAAACTCTATGACCCTCTCTCACTCGCTCGTACTCGTTGCTCCTCTTGCGTTCGCGGCATGCGCGATCGCCTTCGCCTCTCAAGCGGAGACGGCGCCGCCGACAACTCCACCTGCACCTGCAGGCTCGATCAATGTAAAAGACTGGGGCGAAGTCGACGGAAAGCCAGTGCATCTGTGGACGCTCACGAACGCGAACGGTCTTGAAGCCACGATCACCGACTACGGCACGATCATTGTGAGCCTGAAAGTGCCTGATTCCAACGGCGTTTTCGCTGACATCGGTCGCTCGAGCGCTGCGGACTATGTCGCGCGCACGCAATACTTCGGTTGCACTGCGGGTCGCTGCGCCAATCGCATCGCCGGCGGAAAGTTTTCAATCGACGGCGTGAACTTCACACTTGCTACCAACAACGGCGTGAATCACTTGCATGGAGGCGTGAAGGGCTTCGACAAAGTTGTGTGGAGCGGCGTCGCAGCTATGACGGCTGATGGACCGTCAATCACATTGACCTATCACTCACCTGATGGCGAAGAGGGCTATCCAGGCAATGTTGACGCGAAAGTTGTGTACACGCTGACGACAGCGAACGAGTTGAAAGTGGACATGAGCGCAACGACCGACAAGGCGACGCCCGTGAATCTTGCGCATCACACCTACTGGAATCTCGGCGGCCACAACTCAGGCAGTGTGCTTGGGCAGCTCGTGATGATTCCTGCAAAGAATTACACGCCTGTCGATGCGACGCTCATCACGACTGGTGCGATTGCGACTGTCGAGGGAACGCCGTTAGATTTCCGTCGACTGAAAGCGATCAGCAAGGACTTCGGGTCGCTGCCCGCGACGAGCGATGATCCAGGTGGCTACGACCACAACTTCGTGCTCGACCGCGCGCCGGTTTCAAACGGACTTTGGTTGAGTGCAATGGCGATGGATGTCGCGTCGGGTCGCACGATGGAAGTGTGGTCGAACCAACCAGGCATCCAGTTCTACACAGGAAATTTTCTCGACGGTGTTCCCGGCAAGGATGGCGCCGTCCAC
>QWPU01000211.1 GCA_003671065.1 Planctomycetota bacterium
CTGACGCGACATCGACGGCGCGGTCGCACGCGTCGAGCGAGCCCGAGAGCACGATCTGTCCAGGCGCGTTGAAGTTGGCAGGAACGAGCACGCCGCCGTCAGCGGTTGCGCGCGCGCAGACTTCATTTGCCTGCGTTTCATCGCCGCCAATCAAGGCAACCATCGACCCCTTCGAAGTCTCCGCCGCTTGCTGCATGAGTTGACCGCGACGCATGACGAGTCGAAGGCCATCTTCAAAGGTGAAGGCGCCCGCCAGATGCAGCGCGGTGTACTCGCCGAGCGAAAGTCCGGCAATCGCTCTGGTGGAACGCTCGCGCAGATCAGACGGAAGCGCGTGAAAGCAGGCAATCGCAGCCATAAACAGCGCGGGTTGGCTGATGTCGGTGCGATTGAGTATTTCTTGCGGACCATTGAACGCGATGTCCGAGAGCGTTCGTCCGTCAGGTCCTGCGCCGAAAATTGTGTCGGCCTGCGCCACGATCGCGCGAGCGCTCTCGCTTGATTCGCACCACGACTTGGCCATGCCCACAGTTTGCGCGCCTTGACCAGGACAGAGATAAACAATTGATGGAGTGCTCATCGTGTGGCTTCTCAGTCTCGTGACTTCAATCAAGTCTTCCAGACACTGCTCGCCCAAGTCAGCCCGCCACCGAAGGCGACAAGCATGAAGGGTTTGCCTGGAGTGATCTTGCCCGCGCGCGAGAGTTGATCGAGGCAAAGCCCCACCGAACCTGCGCTTGAGTTTCCGTAGTAATCGATGTTCACAAAGATCTTCGACGGATCGATGTTCAGTTTCTCGCGGGCGCTATCGATGATGCGAATGTTCGACTGATGGCACACCACTTGGCTCACATCATCAGGCGTGAGGCCAGTCTTCGCGAACGCATCTTCGAGCACTTCTTTGAATTTCGTCACTGCAAAGCGAAAAACTTCCTTGCCATTCATGCGCAAACAACCGAGACGAATCGGATTGGCGCTATCTTCGACAGGCACATCAGCCTCGCGGCGTGGAATGTAGAGCGCGTGCCAACCGCTTCCATCAGCACCCATGTGTTGATAAATACAGCCAACAGATGGATCATCATCTGATCGCAAAATCGCGCAGCCCGCGGCATCGCCAAAGAGAATCGACACCGAGCGATCGGTGTAATCGATGATCGAACTCATCGCATCCGCGCCAATCACAGCGACGGTGCGAGCGCGACCTGCGCGCACGATCGATTCACCGATGTTGAGCGAGTAGAGGAAGCCACAGCACGCAGCGCCAAGATCAAACGCCGCAGCGTTTTTTGCACCAATTTCGCCTGCAATGCGTGCCGCAACTGATGGGCATGTCATTTCGCCCGTGACAGTGCCAACGATGATGAGATCGAGTTCTTCAGCCTTCACGCCGCTTGCTTCGAGTGCGCGCTCAAGCGCCAGACGCGCAAGCGTTGAACAACCTTGCGTGCGCAAATCAAGAATGCGTCGCTCGCTGATTCCCGTGCGTTGCTTGATCCACTCATCAGTGGTATCCATCATCCGCGCGAAGTCGGCGTTGGTGAGACGACCTTCTGGAACCGCAGAGCCCGTGCCAATAATCCGCACGCCTCGCGCACCACTCGGAAGATCATTTCTCATGTAGAACCTGAGTCGGGCTCGGCTCTTGAATCGCTTCAAGGCGCGTGTTGATGATGTCATTGAGTCCGCTGAGGACGAATTGGCGAGCACGCAGGATCGCGTTGTTCATGGTGCGTGCAACGCTCGAACCGTGGGAAATCAAGCAGGTTCCGTTCACGCCAAGCAACGGTGCGCCGCCGTACTCGTGATAGTCGTGCTTCGCGTAAATCGCTTTGACAACGGGCTCGAGGCGAATCGCAAGTTCAGGATCCGTCTCCAACACTTGTTGGGCGATTGCTTGAAACAAGCCTTTTGAAAGGCCTTCTGCGAGTTTGATCATCACATTGCCAACGACGCCATCAGTGATGACGACATCGGCATCGCCGTCAAAAACGCCGCGTCCTTCGACATAGCCGATGAAGTTCAGGCCTTCAGCGTTACGCAACATGTCGCGCGCCATCTTCGTTTCCAATGTGCCCTTTTGTGCTTCGCCACCAACATTCATGAGCGCGACGCGAGGATTCTTAATGCCAAGAATGCCGCGTGCGTAGGCATCACCCATCACTCCGTACTGCGCGAGATGAATAGGCTTTGGCTCAATATTGGCGCCGACATCGATGAGCACGATTGGTCCCGCGAATGTCGGAACAGTGACGGCGATGCCGGGACGAATGACATTCGGAAGCCGACGCATATACATCTGGCTTGCAGTCACGCACGCGCCGGTGTTTCCAGCGCTAATCCAAGCATCAATGCGATTGGGATGCTTCGGTCCCGCGTATTCAGCCGCGCGCGAAATCGAACTATCTCGCTTGCTGCGCACCGCTTCAACAGGCGGGTCCGTCATCTCGATCATTTCACTGCAATGAACGACTTCGATCCTCGCGCCCGGTCCATTCTTTGAGAGCGAGCGATCACGAATCGATTCTTCGATGATGTCGCCATTGCCAAAGAGCACGAGCGTGTCTTCGCTAGGAAGCTTTGACAGTGCTGCGTAGGCACCCTTGAGAATCTCGTCGGGGGCATTGTCGCCACCCATGACATCGACACCGATACGCATGCTTGAGGATCCTCAGGAGAAAACGGAAACGGTGAAAACACACTAGGAACGCAGCACAATCGCAAGGCACAGATAGTGTGCATCGACATGGCGCAGCATGAGCAGCGCAACATCGACGATGTCGTTCGACACTCACGCGGCATCAAACGCCACGCATCGCTCACTCACGAAACATTGTGCAACTGAGGCGCTTCCATCACGCGCTTCAATCACGCGCTTCAATTACGCAGTTGGGCTCTTGCCAACGCGGATCTGCAGGCCTGGACGCACAAAACCGCACGAAGAGCATGCAGTGTGTGAGCGCTTGGCTGCACCACAGTTTGGGCAAAGGGTGGTGTGACACGCCTTGATCGCTTGGTGAGCGCGACGACGACGGGTACGACCTGGGGAGCATCGGAATGGAGGGACCATGGTTCTTACTTTCAAATGGGCGTTAAGCGCCGAAGACAAATCGAATCACAGATCGGATCACAGATCGGATCACAGAGCGAATCATCCGCACCGAAGTTGAAACTCCGATGCCGTGAATCGAGCCGCGCAGTCTAAGGAAACCGCCGAATCTGTCAAGGATGCCGACGCCGCGATCCCGCGATTGAACGCGTGACGCATAACCGTGACGGCGAGAACTCTGTACTCTTCGAGCTATGGCCGAGCTCTTTGATGTTGAGTTGTTTACGGATGGTGCGTGCTCTGGAAATCCAGGCCCTGGTGGCTGGGGATATGTCCTGCGTGTGCAAGGTGTTGAGAGCGAAGGCTCAGGTGGCGAGAGCCCGACGACGAACAATCGAATGGAGCTGCTCGGCGCGATTGAAGGGCTTCGGACGCTGCAAAATCCGAGTCGCGTGCGCCTCGTGAGCGATTCGCAGTACTTGGTGAAGGGGCTCAATGAATGGATCGACGGGTGGAAAAAGAGCGGTTGGCGGCGCAAAGCTGGCCCCGTCATGAATGTTGAGCTCTGGCAAGAACTCGATCGACTGCGCGCTCGGCATCGCATCACAGCGCAATGGGTGCGCGGTCATGTGGGGCATGCGGAGAATGAACGATGCGATCGTCTCGCCGTTGCGGTTATCAACCGAGCACGATGACGCGAGCGCATCGATGCGACTTCAAGAACACGACGCGCAGCGCATTGTCCGAGTCATTGTTCATCGCTCATACTCGCTTCGTCATTCAACTTGCTTCACGCTGTTGCGTTGAGAGCGCTGCTGCGTTACTCTTGTCGATCCACCCCAAGAGTCAACGATGCCCACGATCAATCAACTTGTCCGTAAGCCCCGCGTAGTCCAAGCCTCCAAGTCGAAGGTGAAGGACCTCATGGCATGCCCGCAAAAGCGCGGCGTTTGCCTTCAGGTTCGCACTGTCACTCCGAAGAAGCCAAACTCTGCGCTTCGTAAGGTGTGCCGCGTTCGCTTGACGAACGGTAAGGAAGTCACTGCATACATCGGTGGCGAAGGCCACAATCTGCAAGAGCACTCCATCGTGCTTGTGCGCGGTGGTCGTGTGCGCGATCTTCCCGGTGTTCGCTACCACGTTGTGCGCGGAGCACTCGACTGCCTCGGCGTCGATGGCCGTAAGAAGGGCCGCTCGCAGTACGGCGTCAAGAAGAAGGCCGCTGCAACGAAGAAGAAGTAAGCGCGATACGCAGCGCGCGTGAAACTCACGCGCGAAGCACACGCTTCAACATACGAATCAACAAGTTCCAGAGGTGGCTCTGGAACGGCAGTAATCGCGGATCGAACTTCGGGCATGTCCATCGCCCATCCGCGGTGAAACGCGACCAACACCTTTCGTGTTGGTCATCAGCCATCAGGAGTGTTTACAATGGCACGACATTACAAGCGTCCCGACGATTACTGGTTACTTCCCGATCCGCGCTTCCAGGACAAAGTCCTGTCGAAGTTCATCAACTGCGTGATGATGGGTGGCGAAAAGGCCACTGCTCAGCGCGTGGTCTACGGTGCGCTTGAAGCCATCGGCACTCGTCTTGAGAAGGAACGCGCTGCGGACAAGGAGAAGGCTGAATCCATGCCTCGCTCCTCGATTGAGCTTTTCCATCTTGCGCTTGAGAATGTTCGTCCAGCCGTCGAAGTGCGCAGCAAGCGCGTCGGTGGTGCGAACTATCAGGTGCCAATGCAGCTGAACCGTCGTCGTCAGCAGTCACTCTCATTCCGCTGGCTCATCGAAGCCTCGCGCGCTGAGAAGGGCCGTCCAATGCACCTTCGCCTCGCGAAGGAACTTTGGGACGCCGCAAAGAACGAAGGCAAGGCAGTGACCACGAAGGAAAATACGCACCGCATGGCTGACGCGAACAAGGCGTTCGCGCACTTCGCCTGGTGACGGGCGGGTGACAAGACCGTGACAAGACCGTGACAAGACCGTGATAAGACCGGGACAAGACCGTGACGGGATCTTCTCAACAGGTCTCACGCCTCAGATGAATAATTTCAGCAAGGGCTCTCACACGAGAGCCCTTGTTTTTTTAGCTGTTCATTCGAGCGAATGGGGTGTTCGCTCTATCAAGAAGTAAGTGCGATTCGCTACCGTTCAGGGATGTATGGGCTCATCAACAAAGCCGTCGAGGGTCTCGTTCGCATGAAATTTGGCGACGCGATGTGGGATAAAATCCGCGCACGCGCGGGGCTTCCCGATGAGCCGTTTATTTCAATGGAGTCCTACGAAGATAAGACGACCTATGACCTCGTTGGGGCCGCGAGCGTTGAACTGGGCGCGACGCCCGAAGCGATTCTCGAAGAGTTTGGTCGCTACTGGACGGTGTACACCGCTGAAGTGGGCTACGGGGAACTGCTCAAAAGCGCGGGCAAGACGCTCCCTGAGTTCTTGAAGAATCTCGATCAGATGCACACGCGCGTGAAGTTGTCGTTTCCAAATCTTGCGCCGCCAGCGTTTACGGTCACTCATGAAACAGACTCTTCGCTCACGCTTCTTTATTACTCGCATCGACCCGGGCTTGCGCCGCTGCTGGTTGGT
>QWPU01000212.1 GCA_003671065.1 Planctomycetota bacterium
GCGGCAACGAGACCAGTTGCAACTGCTTCTGCCGCATGAGCAAGGCGAAGTTGTCGTCGAGCCAACAGGATGAGAGCGCGAATCTTGTCCATGGTTCATGTCCTTGTTTGGGTCTTACTGAGTGCATGGTCATACTACCCGAGCCAACTGCACTTCCTCACTGTTTCAGCATTTCTCCGCAGCCATTTACAACTTCTGCGCTGCGGTCACTACCCTGCTGCAATGGATCCTGATGACAATGTCTGCCTCTGCTTCAAAGTGTCGCTTCGAAAGCTCGCGAGCTTTGCTGCGCGTGAAAACCCGACCGTCGCAAGTCAACTCTCAGAGTGCTTGGGTGCAGGAACAGGATGCCAATGGTGCGTTCCATTCTTGAAGAAACTCCATACGCTTCATATTGATGGCAAGCCGCTGGATTTGCCTGTTTCCCCTGAGGAATACGCAGCGCGACGCGCGGTCTACAGGAAGACCAAAGTGCATGACGAGCCCGAGTGATGAGCACGCGCGATGAGCCCGCCTTCAGGCGACCGCGCCCGAGCGATTCACTCGACGCAACTCAAGGGCGCGAATTGCGCGACACAGTTCTGGTTGCTCGTCGTTAAATCGAATGCCGATGTCCATGTGCCCCGCTTGACGGGAGTTCATCACATGCGCGATGGTGGCGAAACCGTGAATTGGTGGGAAATACGCGGGGAAATCAGCCTTCACCAGCACTGGCTCATGCGGGCGTAAGAGCGTTGTGAGCGATGCGCGCACGCACAATCCGCCTTCTGAGATGTCGACGACCAGACCCTCACCGATTGCCGTCAACGACACAGGTCGTGACAACAACGCACGCGGCGCGAGATCAAACGCGACGGGCACGCGATGCAAACTTCGGCGTTCTTCGTGCAGAAGAACCGTTGGAATCGTGACGCGATATCCGTAGCGTTTCGCATTTCCGCTGCCGCTCGCCCAGCGCCCAAGCACTGCCACCGCGCCGTGGTGAAAGCCGTTGTCCGACGCGATCGAAAGATACAGCGACTCACCCGTCACGAGCTCGCGCCGAGTGGGCCCTTCGTGCGGTCGACTGATGACGAGCGCATCGGCTTCGAGGTCTTCAATGTGGCCCGAAAGCGGACTCGGCAAGGCCGCGCCATCAAGCGTTCCGATGCCGATACTGGCGCTGCGCAGAGCCGCGGTGTGCAGAATCCCGACGACCAACGCGTCAGGCGCGTCGTCGAAGCCGAGATAGGAAACAACATTCTGAAACCAGACCCTCATGCCCCGAAACATCGGACGGATTCCCACCTTTCTTCAGCGCGCTGTCCAGTAAGCAAAGGGATCGCGAATTCGCTTCGACTTCGACCCGCCGTCGGACCCTTTTTGCCGACTCGACCCTTGCGATGGGCGCCGCCTTGAGCCCGCCTCAAGACAGCCTTGAGCCCGCCTCAAGACAGCCTTGAGACAGCCTCGCTCAGAAACCTCTACAAGTTTGTCCGTCAACCGCTTGCCGTTGCGACTCAGTCGCAATAGAGTGCACCGATGAGCGCGTTCTCCCCCCATCCGACCCCCCTCAAGCTGCCGCTGACGCAGCTGAAGCGTGGTGATCGAGCGATGGTGGCTTCGAGCAGTCTCAGCGATGAAGACAAGGCCACTTTGCGCGCAATGGGGCTTGATGAGTCGTGTCAGTTCACGGTCTGTCGAGCAGGTTCGGGCGGACCGTGCATCATCCAGATCGACGCGATGCGGCTAGGCCTTTCGCCTGACCTCGCGCGTCGAATCATGACGCGTCCGTGCGATTGCGCTGATGCCAACCACTGCGCATCCGCCACGCCCGATGCAATTCCTGGCGCACATCTCTAGTCGGCGCGACCTACCTCAGCATGGATGATCTCGCATGACTGCCCCAACGCAGCCTCTCAATACAACAACTGCATTTGCACCAACGCGTATCGCAATGGTGGGCAATCCCAATGTTGGGAAGACTTCGCTGTTCAATCGACTGTGCGGTGTGCGCGCGAAGACGGCGAATTTTCCTGGCTCGACAGTTGATGCGCGCATCGGGACAAGCCGCATTGATGGTGCAGAGATGGAGTTTGTCGATCTGCCTGGCGTGTACGCGCTCGATCTTGAACTGCCTGAATCGAAGCTGTGTCGTGATTGTCTTGCGGGACGACTCGAAGGATGTTTGCCTGACGCGTTGCTTGTTGTGATTGACGCAACGAATCTTGCGCGTGGATTACGGTTGTATCGATCGATTGCTAGCGCGGGTCGTCCGCTTGCCGTTGCGCTCACGATGACTGACCTTGCGCGAGCGCGCGGATTGAGTGTGGATTCGCAGCGACTTTCCGTTGCGCTCGGTGTGCCGTGCGTTGTTGCCAACGGTCGCGCAGGCACGGGAATCGAACCGCTTGCCGCAGCGATTCGCAACGCATGCGAAGCATCGCCGCAACATCTTGCAGCATCACTGAGCAGCGAATGGATTGATGCGACGGTTGTTGCGAGCGTTGGTGGACCCAACTCACTCGGCGCAGAAAGCGACCGACTCACCGATCGCCTTGATGCTGCATTCACGCATCCGATTCTCGGCGGCATCGTGTTTCTACTCACGATGGCGCTCCTCTTCTTCGCGATCTATCGACTCGCAGAAGTCCCGATGACCGCGATCGAAGACGCGTGTGCGTGGCTTGGCGCGTTTGTTGCGAGCGTGCTTCCAGAAGGCGCGCTCCGTGGATTGATTGTCGATGGCGTCATCGGCGGCGTATCGGGAACACTGGTGTTTTTGCCGCAAATTTGCCTGCTGTTCTTCCTTCTCGCACTGCTTGAAGACACGGGATATCTCGCGCGCGCCGCCTTCGTGATGGATCGCATCATGTGCCGCTTCGGTCTTCCTGGCCAAGCATTTGTGCCGCTGCTGTCGAGCCATGCGTGCGCGTTGCCAGGCATCATGAGCACGCGATTGATTCCTGACCGAGCCGATCGACTCACGACGATCCTTGTCGCGCCGTTTATGAGTTGTTCGGCGCGCGTTGGTGTGTATGTCTTGCTCGTCACGATTCTGTTTCCGAATTCTGGATTGCTCGCGGGTCTTGCGTTTGCAGCGTGTTACGCGCTCGGTGCGATTGCCGCACTACTGACGGCGGCACTCTGTCGACGCACGATTCTTCGTGGCAAGAGTCGACCGATGGTGCTTGAACTTCCGCCGTATCGATTGCCTGATGTGCGTAGCGCGCTGCTCACGACCTTTGATCGCGCGAAATTGTTTCTTCGCAGCGCTGGCACCGTGATCCTTTCGATTTGCATCGTGCTGTGGTGGCTCTCTGCTTATCCAATGGCTGAAACTCCTGCGGCGGCAGTTGCGCTTGAAGTTCGAGCCGTTGAAGTTGAAGCGAGCGGGCAGTCCGATGAAGCAGTAGCTGAGATTGAGACACTGCGTCACGATGCTGAAGTGCTCACGATGCGCGCGCAGCAAGAGCATTCATTCGCAGGTCGTATCGGTCGCGCGCTGCAGCCTGCGTTCGCGCCACTCGGGCTTGATGATCGACTCACGATTGCGGTGCTTACGAGCTTCCTCGCGCGCGAAGTTTTCCGAAGCACGATGACGGTGCTCGTCGGTCAAGGCGACAGTGATGACGACAACAAAGTTGCTGATGATCTGGCGCAAGCCACGCGCGCAGACGGCAGCAAGTTGTTTGATCCTGCCACGAGCGCAGGATTGCTCGTGTTCTATGTGCTCGCATTGCAATGTCTTCCGACGCTTGCCGTAACCGCGCGTGAAGCAGGCGGTTGGAAATGGGCAGCGCTCCAGTTCGGATGGATGTCAGGAGTGGCCTACGCGCTTGCGTTTATCACTCGAGAAGCAGTGTTATGGATGGGAATCTCATGATCACGCTCGCCGCAATTCCAATCGATGACTGGCAATTCTGGCTGGTGACGCTCGTGGCAATCGCTGCGCTCGTTGCAGTCCTTCGCCCACTGTTGCCTCGGCGAAAAGGCTCGAATGCCGCGTGTCCTGGTTGCCCAAGTGGCGCCGCGAAATCCGACACTCCGCAAGTGAAGCGCGTCGATCTCACCATCGGCGGCAAGCGCGTTCGCCGAGGATAAGTCGCTTCATCGTCCGCGCAGCAGGAGTTCGACTCTTGCGCGTGGCCAGCGATCGAGCCACACGCACCGAAGGTTCGCGCACTCAGAATCGCAGATGCGCAGGTCGATCCGCAGGTGGTGCGATCTTCATGATCGCGCGCACGAGTGCGAGATCGTCTTGCGTTGTGATCTTGATGTTGCGTGGATCGCCTTCGACAACGAGCACCGCTTCGCCGAAACGCTCGATCACGCTGGCGTCATCGGTGGTTCCGCGCAGATCCGTCTCCCGATACGCACGCCGCAGTAGTTCCGCATCAAACACTTGCGGTGTTTGAATCGCCATGAGGTTGTCGCGGGAAATCGTTTCAGTCACGCGACGGCCTGCAGTGGCGTGCTTGCCGACATCGCCAAGAATCATGTCAGCGATTGCATCGTCTTGAGCTGCGGTGAAAACTTCGCTCGTCACACGCTTGATAGTGTCACGCAACGCGACACCAGGAACGACCGCTGGCGCGACGGCGGCGGCGGCGAACACTCGGTCGAGCAATTCGTTGCCGATGCATGGACGCGCTCCATCGTGCACGGCGATGTGGGTGATATCTGCGGGTAATTCATGAATCGCTTTCTGAATCGTTTCGAAACGCTCAGTGCGACCGCCTTCAATGATGCGCGCACCGTTGAAGCCAAGCGCGGAGCCAAAACGCGTGCGAAAGTCCTCGAGATCATCTGGCGGACCAGCCACGAGGATGCACGCCACTTCATCGCGTTTCGTAAATGCTTCGACGGTTCGCAGCAAGACTGCGCGGCCACCGAGGTCTTGCGACAACTTATCGCCTTCGCCGAAACGAGTGCTCTTACCAGCGGCTGCAATGATGACTCCGATGCGCATGCGCTCATAGTAACGGCGGGGCCGCGCGCGAGAAACGCGTTAGGCAGCGAGTTCGCGCACGGAGGCGATCTCGCTGAGTTCCTTCACGCCGCCGCTCGAAAGCCGAAACTGCAAGTTGCGGCCGTCGTCCCAACTGATCGAGATCGGTCCCTTCACGGTTGTTGTGAAGCGCGCCTCGCGGGCACCGACGAGGAATGTTGTTCCCGCGTGAATCGCCTTCGCAATCTCAACATGCACTGTGCGCAACTCTCCTGCTGCGCGAAGCAATTCGGTGCGCTCTTGCGCAAGCAGGCGCAGTCGTCGGCGTGCCTGCGCGATTTCATACGCGAGCTCGGTGAGACTCTCCTTCTCTGCTGCCGTGGCTTTCGCACCGCGAAAGGTGATTTCATCTTGCCGCGCTTCAATCGGCACAATCTCTTTGCTGAGTTTCTTCGTGAGTTCCGCGATCTTCGCTGCCATAGCGAGTTCGAGCGGGCATGAGCCAAGCCGCAACACCGTCTTCGCACCGCCTTCAGTACCAATCGAATCGGCATGCACCGCGCCGCCAACCACGAGCATGCCCCCGACGATCGACCCACGCGTCACGCGGAGATCTCCACCAACCACTAACTCGCAACCAACCATCTCGCGATCCAGTTCGACGTTCGCTCGCACTCGTCCGCGCACACCGTTGAGATACGCAGCCTTCATGGA
>QWPU01000213.1 GCA_003671065.1 Planctomycetota bacterium
GCAGGAATCTGTTGTTCAGGTGTGCCGTAATCGCCGCGGTAATCGCCTTCGCGCGTGACACCTTCCATGCCTGAACGACCAGTGTCGACGCGATTGTTCACGATGATGTCTGGATCAAGCGCGCGCACATAATCAAAGAGCGACTTGCCTTTGTCGTGCGTCCATGTGCCTTCCCATTCACCATCAAACCACAGGATTCCGATCTTGCCATACGCGCCACCGACGAGTTCTTTCAACTGCGCCTTCATGTATTCCTCGTAGCGTTCGTACACCGCGCCATCAGTTGGTCGCTTATCCCACGCGCGTCGCGGCAAGTAATCAGGATGATGCCAATCCATGATCGAGTGATAAAAGCACAAGCGAATGTCCGCAGCTTTGCAGGCAGCTGCGAGTTCCATGAGTGGATCGCGCGGTGCGAAAGGCGACGAGCCGACATCCCAATCACTGTTCGGTGAATTCCACAAACCAAATCCATCGTGATGCTTCGAAGTGATCACGATGTACTTCATGCCCGCGTCTTTCGCGATTTGCACCCAGCGAGTCGCGTCGTACTTCACGGGATTGAATTGATCGCGCAACGGCTCGTAGTCATGCGGCGTGATCTGCGCATTCGAAAGCAACCACTCACCCGCGCCAGGCACAGGCTTGCCGTTCCACTCACCAGCTGCGGTTGAATAGGCGCCCCAGTGAATGAACATTCCAAACTTCGCGTCACGAAACCACGCCATGCGCGCATCGTGTTGCGCGGGAGTTTCATTCACGAGATTGGTGCCGCCGTAGCGGGGGAGTTCGACTTGCGGCGAAGCGAGCGTTGCTGAGGAGCAAGCAGCGAGCGCGAGCGCGACGACGAATGCAGTGGTCTTCATACGCGCAATGTACTGAGGCGTTGAGTCGGCTACCTTTCGCAGATGCCCTCAGTCAAGGAACTTGTGAAATCAACGCGACGCATCTTCGTGACTGCCGTGCCCTCAGTCAAGGAACTTGTGAAATCAACGCGACGCATCTTCGTGACTGCCGACACACACTTTGGCCACACGGAAGCAATCGCGCAATTCAAGCGGCCGTTTGCCAGCGTTGACGCAATGGATGAGGCGATGATCGCGAACATGAACGCGGTTGTCGGCGCGAACGACATTCTCATTCATCTGGGCGATTTCACAGGCCCGCGCGACTGGAACGGCGCCGAGTGCAAGCGTGTCGCGGCGCTGCGGGATCGCATCGCGTGTCGACATCTACATCTTGTGCGCGGTAATCACGATCCAGATAATGAGAAGCGTTTCGACGAACTTTTCGAAAGCGTGAGTGATGTGATCAGCGCGCGAGGCATCAGCGGTGTTGATGAGCGCATCGTGATGTTTCACTATCCAATCGATCAATGGCAAGGTCGACCCAACGGCGGCTTCCATCTCCACGGTCATGTGCACGCATTCAGTTCAACCGTCGCGCGCCGTTGCGATGTCGGCGTGGATGTACCTGCACACGCGTTCGCACCGCAACCACTCGTCGAACTCATCGCACAACTGCGAGACACGCCTCCGAGTGGATTCGTGCGAGCGTGATAAGCGAAAGAGAACGATCAAACAGGGCTCGCGCAGCTTTCGGAATTAACGGCCGTCCATGCGCGCGGTGCTTTCCGACATTGCAGTGATGGGTGAAGCAGCGGAGCGCCTCAAGGCGGGCGCTTAGGATCGCTCGCTTTATTTGCGACGAATCTCAACTTTCCGCATGACCTTTCGCGGACTTGTATTAGTCTCTGACCAATGCCACTTCATCAACTGCTTTGCTGTGTCGCTGCGTTTCTGAGCGCGCTGTGCGTTGAGCGCGGATTCGCCACGCCGTTGCCGCCGATCACTCGGCCGGCGCAGGATGAGATCGTCTATCAAATCATGCCGATTGCTTGGCGCGATTCGAACCTCGATACGGTCGGTCCGATTTCCACGCGCTTCGGTGACTTCGGCGGTCTCGCGGCGACCGAGAGCCTCGACTATCTCCAGTACCTCGGCGTCACCATGATCTACTTGCAGCCGATTTTCCCATCGGCGGCCTATCACGGCTATCAACACGGTCCTGCTGACGCGCTCAATGCGAGCTTCGGAACGCAAGCGCAGTTTCTCGCGTTCGTCAACGCAGCACACGCGCGCGGCATCAAAGTCATTCTTGATTTCGTGGCGTATGGCATCAGTCAGAATTCCACATACTTCACATCCGCGTTTCACAATCCAGCGAGCACCTACGACTCGTTCCTCGCGTTCACTGATTCGGGCAACAACACTTTCGTCGGCTCGAACTACAACACATGGAACGGCGCGGGCGTCGGCTTCATTCACTGGGATCTCACTAATCCAGCGGTCGTCACACTCATTACCAATTGGGCGAAGAAGTGGATGGATCCGAATAGTGATGGCGACCCATCTGACGGCGTTGACGGCTTTCGTCTCGATCACGCGTGGGCGAGCGGCGGCGAAGGTTGGGGCGCGAACATCACCTTCTGGGAAACATGGTGTTCATCATTGCGCGCACTTCGAAGCGATGTGTTTCTCTTCTGCGAACCAAGTGATTGGGGCAATGTTGGAACCGACTTGCTCACGCCGAACGCGTTTGATGCAGTGGTTACGAAACCATGGGAATTCGCGGCGCGCACGGCGGTTACATCGAAACTTGCAGCGGGCTTGTACAGCGCGACTGCGACTGCGGTGTCAGCTGTGCCTGCGGGCAAACTGCTGATCGCTGAGATGAACGATCACGATTCGAATCGTCTAGCTTCAGAGTTCAGCAGCAACAACGCCCGACAAAAAGTTGGCGCGGCGATTCTCTTCACGCAACCGTTTCCACCGAATGTCTACTACGGCGATGAACTTGGCATGAAGGGCATTAAGGCGAGTGTCGGCAGCGACGCGAACGACATTCCGATGCGCGAGCCGTTCAAGTGGAAAGCCGTTGCTGGCGCGCCGATGACGAACTATGCGGCGGTGACAGCGGGCACGCCTGCGCCGACATACTCCGCCAACAATGATGGTCGAAGTGTTGAAGAACAGAAGGGCGTTGCGGGTTCGTTGCTTGAGTCGTATCGCGCGCTCATTGCTGTGCGACAAGGTTCGATTGCGCTGCGTCGCGGTTCGTACATTCCCGTGTCGTCGCCTCACAGCGGAGTGTTTGCGTTCGTTCGTCATGAAGCGACGCAGACTGTGCTTGTTGCGATTAATCTCGATTCGGCGAGCGCGAATACGACGCTCAATCTCAGTGGCTTCACGGTGCCGAGCGCGGGGACTGTTCCTGTGAGCCTTGAAAACGGCGCGAGTTTCCCATCAATCACCACGGTGAACAAAGCCGCGTACTCAATCACGCTCGGTGCGCGTGCGTGGTTTATTACGCGCGCTGAACTCACGCCGCCAGTGAGTACTTCGCACGCGGACACGCACGCTGCAGTTCGATGCGGGCGCTTCGTCACTTCTCGCAACGCAAACATGTCTCTCGTCGTTTGCGGACAACGCGGGCGAACTGAATCAACTCTTTGTGCGTGCCGACAGCGATGCGCTTCGCGTGAGCATCAGTGGAAATATCCCGCAAGACGCAACAGCACTCACGCTCTTCATCGATGTCAATCCTGGCTCGAAGCTCGGACAAAACGAACTTGTGACCGCGCATCTTCCATCGCCGCCAGGTGGCATAGCGCTGCTTGATGGAACGACATTCGACGCGGGATTCAGGCCCGATGCGCTCTACTACATCAACACAGTGAACTCGCGCGTGTTTGTCGATTGCGTAACGCTTGCTACTGCTCCGACACTTGCGAGCAAGGTGTATCGCGGTTCGTCTGCATTGAACTCTGGCAGTGGCGTGTTGACGGGCGGAACGAATCCGAATCAACTCGAAGTGGCGCTGGACAACAGCAACACTGCGGGCATCAGTGCCACGAGTGTGATGACTGCCCCGACCGCGACGAAGGGCGTTGAGTTGCGTATCCCATTTGCTGATCTCGGTCTCGCGGCTGATTTCAGTGGAGCACTCGCGATCAGTGCATGCATTGAACGCACCGATGGTTCGCTCAGCAATCAATGGTTGCCTGCACTTCAACCGCGCAGCAGTGACCTCGGCGTCGCGGCGAATCTCAACAACACGAGTGGTCAACAATTCACAACGCTTGTTGTTGGAGTAGTCGGTGATGTCGACGCTGACGGCATCGTTGGCGGCGGCGATCTCGCCACACTTCTCGCAGCGTGGGGACACACCAGCGCAGAGTTCGGCTTCCTCGCGAGTGATCTCAATCATGATGATCGCGTCGACGCAATTGATCTCGGCATCCTGCTCGGCAATTGGAGCTAACGCATGACCAACGACCGCTACCTCGCACTCATAGGCAGCCAGTTCGACGCCGCATTCGCCATGCTCGAAGAGTGCATTCGCAAGTGTCCGCCGAAGCATTGGGACGGTCTCATCGCGAAGTATCCGTTCTGGCAAGTGGTCTATCACACGCTCTATTGCACTGATATCTACAGCGCGAAATCGGAAAGCGCGTGGCAGACGCATCCGAAGTTTCATCCGCAAGGCAAGTCTGAAGTCGACAACGAGTATCCAAGTCGCGAGTTCACGAAGCGCGAGTTGCTTGCGTACTTGAAGTACACGCAAGCCCGCGTGCACGAATCACTCGCAGCTGAAACAACGCGTTCACTCGCCGCGCCAGCAGGATTTTCATGGCTCAAGATGACGCGCGCTGAAGTGCCGATGTACAGCATGCGTCATGTGCAGCACCACATCGGTCAACTCAGCGCGTACTTGCGAAGAGCAAGCGTGAAGCCGAAATGGACAAAGGGCGGCGTGGCGAAGTGAGCGGTGCGGTCGAACGATGTGATTCGTCGATCGTGTTCGCGAAAAATACATCTCCGGCACCAGCTTCGTTCCGAAGGATCGTGGCACTCAAACTACTTCAACGCAGGCTTGATGCGCGCCTCTTCACCGATTGCCCACGCGATCATCTGTACTGAGATCACGCGAAACTCTGGGTTCGCGAAATCGCCTTGATCACCGAGCGTGGTGAATACGATTCGACGCGGCGGCAAATCATTTTCGCGCTTCAACTCGCGCGTCCAAAGAATTGGCTGCTTTTGCGCTGCTTCCTTGCGCCCACTATCAATCGCCTCGCCCCACAGAAGCACGCGGCAATCGGGCGTGAGTGGCCCGATCTCAATGAGCGAACTCGGCAGCACGAGGCCTTCCGTTGGAATCACCACGCCTGCAAGAATCGCATGTTTCGCAGACTCCGCGTCAGGCGCAAGCACGCGCGTCTTCGAAGAACTTCCGTGCTGAAACTTCCAACTCGCACCAAACTGTTCACGCGGAAACTCGTCGTTCCATTGTTTCCCGCCCGCGTCATTTGGATAGGCGAACGCGTGCAATGAGCTGCGAAATCCAACAAGCGGAAGACCCTGCGTTGTTGCAGCTTTAAACGAGAGCATCGTGTTGTAGCCAAGCTCGCGTTCGCGCATACAGAGCACAGTGCAGTCCGCGTACTTCATGCGCGCGCCATCAGTCAGACTCGTGCGCGCGCTCGCATCTGGCGTCTTGCGTGGCGAACCAGTGCCGTCATCCGCAGTCGCGTAATGCATCTGAGTGGTCGCGATCTTCGCGTCACTCACAAGCGT
>QWPU01000214.1 GCA_003671065.1 Planctomycetota bacterium
GGACCCTGCGAGCGTTCGCGCGACGCTGTTGTTTGTTGATCGCGATGAAGTGGTGCGGGTTGAACCGAGACCAGTCGTTGCGTAAGTGAGCACGAAGGCACGACTCACCCCAAAAACGGAATTCGGTCGCAGAGCTTGCGCTCGCGACCGAATCGTTCGGACATTGCTCACAGATATAGTCTGACTCACGCAGCGGTTCCGCCTCCGCGCTCATCAGCCTAGGCGATGCCTAGAGTTCCCTTTTCCAGCCTCCGCCCGAGCAAAGTCCGAACTTAACCGGGCAGCCTGTCACTGCACAAGGGAATAGATACGACGCGGCAATCTCTGCGCGCATACATGTGATTTTCCAAGATTTCTTTTTGGCGCGCGTTTATGACTTGTCCTGTCGATGTTTGGCGCGTTCCTCAGATCCGACATGTGCGGTAAGAAATCTCACTTTGCCGCTTCTTGCTTGGTTCCTGAGCACCTCGGGTTACACTCGACGAGTGAGTTCACCACGCGTCCTCTTCACCGTTGCGCTCCTGGGCGTCGCTGCATTTGCAAGCAGCGCACTCGTTCCAAGCGCTGAGCCAACCGCCGCGACACTCGAGCCCATTCGTTACGGCCGCGATATTCGACCGATTCTCTCGGACCGTTGCTTTCTCTGCCACGGACCAGATCGCGCCAAGCAGCAAGCCGGATTGCGCCTTGATAGTTTCGAAGACGCGACGGCCGCGCGAAAGAATCGTCCCGCCATCGTTCCTGGAAAGCCCAACGACAGCGAACTGCTCAGTCGCATTGCAGAACACGATCCAGCGAAAGTTATGCCGACGCCTGAGAGTGCGAAGCGTCCGATCTCGGAGCATGAGCGCGAGTTGCTCACGCGTTGGATTGCAGAAGGCGCGGCGTACGAATCGCATTGGGCGTTCACGCCGCCGCTTGCGCACGCGCCGCCAGTGGTGGTGAATGCTGCGTGGCCGCGCAACGATATTGATCGCTTCATGCTCGCGAGCATGGAACGCGTTGGAGTGAAGCCCAGCGAACAAGCAAGCGACGAAGATCTCGTGCGCCGCGTGTATCTCGATCTCACGGGACTTCCGCCGACGCCGAGCGAAACCGATGCGTATCTCGCGGACGCTTCAGATGATCGCTACGAACAACTCGTCGATCAACTGATGACAGTCGAGCCATATGCATCGCGCCACGCCGAGCGCATGAGCGTGCCGTGGCTTGATATCGCGCGTTACGCCGACACCAGCGGCATTCACATGGATGCAGGTCGACAGATGTGGCTCTGGCGCGATTGGGTGCTCAACGCCTTTCGCACCAACATGCCCTACGACCAGTTCATCATTGAGCAACTCGCAGGTGACCTCATTCCGTCGGCGTCGATCGATCAGATCGTTGCCAGTGGTTTCAATCGCGCGCATGTGACGAGCGATGAGGGTGGCGCGATTGATGCTGAATATCGCCTTGAATACGCGGTGGATCGCGTCAACACAACGGGCGCGGCGTTTCTAGGTTTGAGTGTGGGCTGCGCGCGTTGTCACGATCACAAGTTTGATCCTGTGACGACAGAAGATTTCTACTCACTCATCGCGTTCTTCAATTCGAATGAAGAGCCTGGGATTTACTCGCAAGCTCCTGACGCGAATCGCGCGCTTGAACCGTTTGTTGAAGTGCCGCGCAAAGAAGATGCGCCGCGATTGTCGGTGCTTGTCGAAGCGGAGAAAGCGGCGCGCGTTGAACAATCGAGCGCGGGTGCGAGTGAAGCGGCCGATCTCGCTGCGTATGTTGCCGATGTGCGCGCAGGGTTCACGCCTGTTGCAACGCGCGTTGAGAGCGCGATGAGTCGTGGCGGCGCTGTGATGACGGTGCAAGCTGATGGTTCGGTGCTTGTTTCAGGCGCGAATCCAGCGAGTGATGAGCATGTCATCACACTGCACACTGACGCGCGCGACATGCGCTTGCTCATGCTTGAAGCGATGACGGACGCATCGCATACCGACAATCGCGTTGGTCGCGCGCCCAACGGCAACGCAGTGCTTGATGCGATTTCGGTGGAGGCGGTGTCGATTGCTGATCCCACACAATCACGCACGATCGAACTCACTTGGGCGTGGGCTGATTACGAACAAGAGAACGGTGACTATCGCGTTGTCAACGCGCTCACCAAAGGCGAAGGCCGTCAGTGGGCCGTGCGCAGTCACGAAGTCCCTGGTTCGCGAACTGCTTTGTTTGCCGCGAAAGAACCCTTCGGTTTCGAAGGCGGCACTGCTTTGCGCGTCACGCTCAACTACGACTCGCCTTACGCGCAACACATCTTTGGTCGCGTGCGCGTGACTCCACTGCAAGCAAGTGACGCGGCGCTCGCATTACTTCCTGAAGCGTCAAGCGCGTGGTATATCGCGGGCCCATTCTTCGCTGAGGCGAGTGTTGCATACGGCAGCGACTTTGGACCTGAGAAGGAAGTTCGCTTTGCGCGCGCTGCGAAATTTGGAACCGTCGGGGCGAGCGCCGAGTGGCGTCATGCGCCTGGCGTGTTGGAAGCGCAGTCAGTTGGTCTTGCGGCAAGCCCAGGCGCGGAGTTCATCGCGCGTCAGATCTATTCGCCAGATGCGCGCACCATTGAGTTGTCGTTTGGCAGCGACGACGGACTCGTGCTCTTCCATAACGGCGTGAAGATTCACGAAAACAAGACCGATCGCGCCGTGGCGCCTGATCAAGATCGCGTGACGATGACGCTTGTTCCTGGCGAGAATCTTCTTGTCTGCAAAGTCGTCAACACTGGTGGTCAGGCGGGCTTCTATCACCGAGCCATTGTGCGCGATGGCGTGTGGGATCGCGCGATGGTTGCGCTTGTCGCGCCTGAAGGGAAGATCCGCGCCGAAGCCGCCGAAGAAGCAAAGAACGGTTGGCGCACGCGTTTCTCACCAACCTTTGTTGCGGCGGCAGCGAAGATCGACGCGATTGCTGCGGAGCGCGCGAAACTTCTTGCGACGACTCCGCGCACGATGGTGATGAAGGAAACCGCGATGCCGCGCGAGACCTTCGTCTATACGCGTGGCGCGTATGACCATCCCGACACGGCGCGACCAGTGCAGCGTGCGGTGCCGAAGATCTTGGGTTCGCTTGCTGCCGACGCGCCGCGCAATCGTCTTGGTCTCGCGCAATGGCTTGTTTCTGCGGAGAATCCGCTCACGGCGCGCGTGACGGTCAATCGCGTGTGGGAGACGCTCTTTGGAAATGGCATCACGCGTACGAGCGATGACTTCGGTCTGCAAGGCGAGTGGCCGACCCACGCAGAGCTCTTGGATTCGCTCTCCGTGAAGTTGCGCGAGGGTGGTTGGAATCTGCGCGCGCTTGTTCGTGACATCGTGACGAGCGCGACATATCGACAATCGTCGCGCGTGCGCAGCGAACTCGCGTTGACGGATCCGAGCAATCGATTGTTGTCTTACTATCCGCGTCAACGACTGAGCGCGGAACAGATTCGCGATGGTGCGCTCTACACCGCAGGATTGCTCAAGGAACAACTTGGTGGTCCTAGCGTGAAGCCGTATCAACCCGACGGGTTGTGGCAGGAAACCGCGATGTTGGGATCGAACACGCGCGAGTACGCGCAGGGTGCGGGTGAAGATCTGTGGCGACGAAGTCTCTACACCTATTGGAAGCGCGCGTCGCCTCCGCCGACGATGCTGACCTTTGATGCGCCGACGCGCGAGTTCTGCTCGACGCGGCGCATCGTCACCAACACGCCGCTGCAGGCGCTTGCATTGTGGAACGATCCGCAGTTTGTTGAAGCTGCGCGCTTTGCTGCGGCGCGCACGCTGCGTGAGTCGAGCGACGATCGCGCGCGCATTGAATTGCTCTATCGCCGCGCGACAGGCGTCCATCCGTCAGACAACGCGCGGATGCTCATGGAAGCGGTGCTTGCCGAAAATCGCGCGCGCTATCAAGCGGCGCCGAGTGACGCGATGCAACTGCTCAGTGTTGGATCATCTGCTCGCGTCGAAGATCTTGATGCGGCAGAACTCGCCGCGTGGACGATGCTTGCCAACGCGGTGCTCACCAGTGACGCGACGATCGTGAAGGACTGAGAAGGACCGAATCTTGCCGAAAACACCACACATTTCCAGCACGCCCGCTGACGGACTCGAAGAGTATCTTCTCAATCTCACGCGTCGCCGTTTCTTCGGTTCGGTTGCGACGACGATTGGCGCTGGTATCGGTGGAGTCGCGCTCGCGTCGCTCCTCGGTCAGTCGAAGGCGTCGGGCTCACCCATCTTGGGTGCTGATGGAACGCCAGCAGGCGCGCCCGCGTTTGTGCCAGGTCCGCACTTCACGCCCAAAGCCAAGCGCGTGATTTATCTCCACATGGAAGGCGCGCCGAGTCAGCTCGATTTGCTTGATTACAAGCCTGATCTGGTGAAGCGTTTCAACGAAGACTTGCCTGAGTCCATTCGCAACGGTCAACGCATCACCACCATGACGAGTGGTCAATCGCGCTTTCCCGTCGCACCCACGAAGTTCCGTTTCGACAAGCACGCCAACAACGAAGATGGCGTGTTCATGTCCGAACTCTTGCCACACACTGGCGGGGTCGCTCGTGATCTGTGCGTCATCAACTCGATGCACACGCAAGCCATCAATCACGAACCAGGCATCACCTTCTTCCAAACGGGATCGGAGCAACCGGGTCGCCCGAGTTTCGGTTCGTGGATGAGTTACGGCCTCGGCAGCATGAATTCAAACTTGCCGAGCTTTGTCGTGATGATCACGCAAGGCATCGGCAACATGCAAGCGCTTGCTGCGCGCTTCTGGGGAAGCGGTTTCTTGCCGAGCGAGCATCAAGGATGTCGTTTGCGCTCGGGACGCGATCCTGTGTTGTATCTGCGCGACCCTGATGGCGTGACGCGCGAAGATCGTCGTCGCATGCTTGATCTCGTTGGTCAACTCAACGAAGAAGAGTTTGCGGAAAGTATGGATCCTGAAGTACGCGCGCGCATCGCCCAAGGCGAGATGGCGTATCGCATGCAGATGAGCGTGCCAGAACTCACTGACTTCTCCACCGAAAGCGCCGCGACGCTTGAGATGTATGGTCCCGATGTCCACAAGCCAGGTTCGTTTGCCGCGAACTGTTTGCTTGCGCGTCGACTCGCTGAGCGCGATGTGCGTTTCATTCAACTTTACATGCGCGGTTGGGATCAACACGGCAACTTGCCTGGCGAACTCAGCGCGCAAACGAAGGCTGTCGATCAAGCGCAAGCCGCGCTCATCACCGATCTCAAACGCCTCGGTTTGCTTGAAGAAACGCTGGTGTTGTGGGCAGGCGAGTTCGGTCGCACCGTCTACAGCCAAGGCCAACTCTCAAAGGACAACTACGGCCGCGACCATCACCCGCGCTGCTTCAGCGTGTGGGCGGCAGGCGGCGGCATCAAGCCCGGCATCACCTACGGCAAGACCGATGAGTACTCGTACAACATCGTGGAAAACCCTGTGGATGTGCATGATTTGCACGCCACGATGCTGCATCTGCTTGGGCTCGATCACAAGCAACTGGTCTATCGCGCACAAGGCCGCGACTACCGCTTGACCGATGTGAAGGGCGAGTTGGTGCGCGGGATCATGGCTTGA
>QWPU01000215.1 GCA_003671065.1 Planctomycetota bacterium
AGTCCTCGCTGAGAAAAATCGCGCGCACGATCAATCGCGCGCCGAATGCCTCGCGCACATGCCGCGACATTCGCGCGAAGATTTTCAAGCGCAACAGGATCGGAGATCGCTTGCCCCGCTTCTTCAGTGAGTGCATCTCGGATAGATCGAACGCTCGGAATCGTGTTCATGAGTGGAAGTACCGTGAGATCGCGATCAGCGCGCTGCAAAGACAAAGAGAAGCACCGCGATTGCTGTTGCGACCGCGGAGTAAGCGAAGAGGAAAAGTGCGAGTGGTGGAACGGAACTCAGAGCAGTCGATGCGGCGCGCGCGCGTGGAGGCGGCGCCTGCTTTGTCGCACGCTCGTTGGCATCAAACAGCGGCAGAAAGTGCTCTGAGTCCCCAGTGTTCGTGAGTACTGTTGGTGCGTTCGATACACTAGGCGCTCGAGGTGTTGCAGCCGACGCAGGATTCACTCCGACGCGCTCGTGCCCATTCAACTGCGGCGTCGCGTGCAAGACAGGCACAACGCGCGTGCTCGGAGGCGCGCGCAATGTCGATTCAACAAAGCGCCCGCTTCGTGCAGCCTCCGCGGCGGGACTCGCATCAGCGGCAACACTGGCGGTCACGGTCACTTGACGCACTCCAGGTTCGTTGAGAAGTTTCGAGAGGCCCGTTGCGTTGTTGCGCACAAAACGAATTTGACACTTTGCAGCCGCAGGCAAGCGCTGAAATCGCGTTGAGAATGAAACATGCCAGCGACGCTCGATCGGCAACAACGCGAGCACATCAGCCGCAAGCGGCAACGCGTTCAACTCATTCGGCAACACGACATAGCACACGGAGTTTGGCGCTTCAAGCACAGTTCGTGCAACGATCCCAGCCCAACCAGGATCGAAGCCTGCAGATTCCCATGCGGTTGCTCGTCGTGGCTCGAGTGATCCTGTTGGAAGTTGCGGGCCTTCTGATGGCTCCGCAATCGGCGGCACGGTGTGACTGAATCCGCTGAAAGCATCGAGCATCCACGCTGGACCCGCGGACGCGCGCTCATCAGCGTCGAGGACAAGATGATGCGCGATGCGATTTGGTCGTCCACTCGAATCGTTTCCGCAGGGCGCAACTCGCGAGAGCACGGTGAAACTTTTCCCGCGAAGAGTGAGAATTCGATGTGCCCAATCAACGCGATCAACGCCGACACATCGGTTTGCGTCAAAGTCGTACGCGCTCAATTCAGCGAGCACCGATTCCAATCCCACCGGCAGTGCGCGTGTGGCCACTGCCGTCGCAAATCCACTGTCGCCGCGAAGTCCGCGCGGAACCGATGTGTGGATGAGCTCGAAGCTCATCGTCGAACATACTCCGCGAACATGTGAGGCTCGGCTTCACTCAACGCAACAACAAGAGGAGCAGCAGGCCAGACTGGTCGAACATCGCGAGGACAAATCGTGAGTCTTGAATCAACTGCTGAGCGAGACGGTGGTCGACCGAGTCCGCTGAACGGCACGATGCGAAACTTCGGATCAAGCGCGCGCGCAGTCGCAAGAAGTTCGGGCATGCACTCCTGCAGAAATGCGACGCACGCTGCATGAGCGCCTTCAAGCACTTCAAGGCTCGGAACGGCGATCGTATTCTTCACGGGCACGCCACCGAAATCGGCGCGGATCTCGGGTTCGGTCAGGCAACCCCAAATGTCTGCCTTTGCCAGCGCGATCACAATTCGAAACGGCAGTGGATCGTTCACGCTCATCGCGCGCAATCGTCGAACGCGATTGGCTGCTTCGATGAGCACAAGATCTTGACGCTGATCGCTGTTGCCCGCACCTCCGAGCGCTCGCACTACATCTGCTCCGCCGAGCCGCTCAACAACGCGTTGATCTTGCGTTGGATCAACAACAAACACCAACGCACGCGACGCCGCAAGATGCCGTGTCACGGGTTCATGCGGCGTATCGCGGCCTGGAAGGAAGTGTTCTCCAGCGTTGTCGTAGAGGCAGAGTAGTTGCCGACGCGCGCCGCGCGAACACACGAAGAGTTGCGGCTTTGGGGCAGACCACGAAGCATCTTCAATTTGAAACGATCGATAGAGACGACCACTTAAATCGGTCTTCGCGATCATCGTCGGTTTGTCAGGTGTGGAGGAACGGAACAGCGATGCTTCAAGCTCAAGCGTGAGATCGTTGAGCGTCGGATCCGCATCGAGAAAACTCAGACCATCGACGACGAGTCCTGATCGCAGCGAAAATGTTGCAGCCGCAAGCATGACTGACTTGCCGCAGCCAGGCGCGCCCACAATGGAGAGAATCGTCTGAGGAAGTTCGAGCGCACTTGGCGGAAGTTCAAGATGGCAGCGTCGACACGCCATGCGCGAGCAGACAGTTCCAAGCGGATCGATCGCACGACCATGCGCATCGAAACGACTGGGAAGAAAGCGCATTTGCGCATCTTCACCAAGCACCGAGTCGCCGCGCAGCGCTTCGTGCTCAGAAATAAATCGAATCTGCGCAGGCGGAAACTCGCTCCAACAGTGTGGGCAAGTGAGAGAGGGAACAAGTGTTCGAGTTGCCATAGAGGTGTCACGTTGTCAGAGCGTTGTCACGTTGTCAGATCGTCGTCACTTGGACTTGCGTGGAGGGATGCGAAACTTCGCGTCGAGATTCGACGGGACACCGATAGGAATGATGCCGTGCTTGCGCGCGAGCGAAATGGGAACGACCTTGACTTGTCGCGCAAGGTTGTCGCAACACACAGCCAACTCCTGCTTTTCTTGCTCAGTCCGTCGGTCCCCGAGCTGTATCAGACGGCGAAACTCTGCGAGCACTGGTTCTGCCTTCGTAACCGCCTCGTCCATGTTGCTCACACCGGCCTCGCACGCCGCTTCAAATGCATTGAACATCTGGTCTCTCAAAAAGAATGGAGACCGTCGTATCGATGCGAACAACTCGTCAGACCTTGTCTGAGGATCCTCCCGCAGTCGTTCTGAGATCGCTGTCGTCTCTATGAAGACCAGGCGACCCGTTGACAGCGTTGCACAGATAAAGGCGTGAGTCGGTGTCATGACGATGCACGCATCCACACCGATTGCCTCAAGAAAACTCGCCAAGAGCACGGTGCCGTCAACGCAGTTGGCGTTTGCCGAACTGAGCGATTCATGCACCAGCCTGCAACGCTGCGCACCCACTGCCGCTGCCGTCAAGTTTTGGTAGCGCATGCCGCGCAGCGCGAGCTCACGCCAAATGAGATAAATGGAAATCAAGGCTTCCTCTTCGGATCCAGCGCCGCCGCCAGAAAGCGACAAGCCTTCTTTCACCACTTCAGGATCCTGATTGATCCCATCCAAAATCCGTTTGACCCACGGATGCGTTTCATCCACCGCCGCAGCAAATCCGAGTTCGAAGGGATAGGCACGCTCAATCTCTGCAGGTGGATTGACGCGGATACGACCAGCCAACGAATCTTGAGTGCCATCGCTGTATTTCAGTCGCAGCGTGTAAGGAATCTCGACGGCACTTTCGAGCTTCTTTAACTCATCAGTGTTCCATGGCAGATCGAACGGGATAGTGAAGGCCTCGCCGTCTGCGTCGTAGGATCCGAGATTCGCTGGTATGGAGTGGACGAGTTCAATATCACTCTGGCTTGAAACGAGTCCGTCAACTGAGAGCGGCAGATACTTCCGCGAGGCCGCGTCTACTTCGATGTACACGCCGACACGCGCGTTCTCTGGAGCATTGGAGATCTTCACCTTAAACAGTGGTCGCGAACTCAAGAGGGCCGCTTCCCCTGATGCGCCTCCGTACATAGAGGAGCACAACGATGCCCACATGATGCTGGAGAAGAACTGCGGATCATCCTTGAGCGAAAATCCCGGCACATCGACGAACGCGCTCTCGAGCGCTGCGAATGCGTCAGCGCGATTCGTTAAAAACGTGCTGTCGAACTTGCGGAAAGAAATCAGGCTCGAAGCAAAGACCGCCTTCTCCATTCCATCGTGCACTTCCGCGACTGACGCCATTCCGCCCTGCTCTGGAGGCGGTGCTTTCGGCGGTGGATTCTGCGGCGGCGCTGCTGCAGGCGGAGTCGAAGGCGGGCTTGAAGGCGGAGTTGGTGGGCTTGGTGGAGCAGACGCTTGCGCGCTGGCTTGCGCACTACTCCGCGCTCCCGCTGGTCGCTCAAGAATCACTAACACAAAGCGCGCTGCGATCGGTTTGCCAAGGAAGTAACTTTGAATTGGAATCGTGATTTGTACACCAGCAGCAAGTGACAAGAGATCTCCACTGCGAGGGTCTTCGATTCCCACCGCCGCCAGCGCGCCGTGCACACCGTCGAGGTCGCTTCCGATTCCAGTGAAACCACCGATGCTGAGTGTGCCAATATCGACATCAACAACTTGCGCACGCGGGAGCGCCAGCACCGCGACCTCGGTTGCGTTGGGACCTTGCACGGAATGAGACCACGAAAACGACCCATCCTTGCTGGTCATATGCACTGCGTTTGAAACCATCTTCCAGTCGTTCTTGTTAAGTTCACTCGCAAGATCGCTGAGTTGATCGAATGTTTCCCATGCTTCTTCCTCGTACTTCCCCTCGACGGGTGTTTGCGACGCCTCAGCAACCGTTTCCGTCAGCCGTTTGCCAACCGTACCGAGCGTCAATCCCGTCTTGACGACATCAAGCGCGTGCTCGGCGGCGATTGCGAAATGCATACCCGCAACGATGCTTCCATTCTTGTCGACCTCGCCCCAGCGATCGATGCCCACGACTTCACCAGACTCTTCGAGCACCAACGGGCCACCTTGGCAACCGTTGGTGAAGTTCGCACTGGTTTGCACGAGTGTTGGCTTGCCTTGATCTGCGCGAATGCCTGAAATCACACCGTCAAAAATGCTGTGGAGTGCGACCCCTGCGGAACCGTCATCATCCTTCGAGCCAAGATTGAACGCCGCGGTGTCGGCGTGACCAAGCGCGACGACACGCGTTCCACTGCGAACATCGACAACCTTCGCGATCTGCAGCGGAATCACACCGATGCTTTCGAGTTGCGGCCGATAGAGCTCAACGCTTATCGCAGCGATATCAAAGATGCGACCATCATCAGAGTTGTCAATCGTCTTCAGGAAATCGTTGTGCACACGGAAATCGGCGATGCGCAATCCAGGAAGCGTGAACAACACGGTTCCGTCGGCGGGCGCGCGGAAGAGCAACGACGCATCACGCGCACCTTGAATGTGCTGGTAGCTCGTGATGAGCCAGAGTTGATCTTTGTCTTCGATAATGAAGCCAGTGCCAGTACCGTTTGCGAAAACGATTTGCGGAACGGCAAGTTGCGTCGTTGTCCAATCGCGGCTGGTCGTGGACGGCGATTGCAATTTTCGCAGCAGGAACAAGCCACCGATCATCACAACCGAAAGCAACGCCGCGCCGTAACCCAGCGCTGTCACTGCGCGATTCGATGCGCCCATCCGCGCGCCGTCACTGCGACCCGCCGCTGCGGCTGAGGCGAGGACTTCAGCGCGCGCTTCCGCCGCCGCGAGTTCGCGAGGATCGACGCGTCGTACTTTTTCGCCGACGGTGAATGACTCGCCCGCCAGCGGTTTCTCCGATGAAGCGCGCCCTTGTTCG
>QWPU01000216.1 GCA_003671065.1 Planctomycetota bacterium
GCGCGCCGAGTTCGTCGCGCGAGAGTTGAGTGGAAGTCGTCGTAGAAGTCGTTGTAGAAGTCATCGTGGAACTCATCATCATGGATGAAATACAGGGGAAATCAAGCAGTTGTCGTAACACGACTCACGCCTTCACAGCGCCACTCGCACGCAACGGCGCAGAGCCAACACCTGCACGATTCTTGAGATGATCAAGCACATTCATGAAGTTGATGTACGCGTCGTAGGGGCTGTCATACGGGCTGAAGTACTTGTGCACATCGCCGTCACTCCAATACTTCGTGCACATGTAATACAGGTGATCGCTCGTCGTGAGCTTGCGCCAATCCTCAAGGATGAACGGATCGCCCGCTTGATAGCGTTCCTTCACTGCGCCTTCAAGGCTGTAGAGCTCTTTCGCCGCGCCATCTTGAATTGGATTACCAAGCCACGCAGACAGATCGCGCTCACTGTCGGCCCATGAGGTGTACTTCGGCGCGTCGTATTCGCCGACCGCCTCGTGGCAGTCCAGCAACTGCGAGGGCGTGAGGAAATCATTGTGACCGCGATTCGTGTCATAGATCGCGCCAGGCAGCGCATCAAGAAACTCGAAGATGCCCGTGTCGGCCCACTGGTGCTCGCCGAAAGTTTCGTAGTCCATGAACAGATTGCAGCAGTATCCATCACCGTTGATCTGATTCACCCAACCTGCGAATTTCTCGGCAGAAAGCGGCCATTCCTTCCATCCGCGATTAGAGAAGCGAAAGGCAATGTCGTCGCTCAAGCGGTAATTCTTAAGCAGTAGGCGCACTGGTCGATCGGCAAGATCGCCAAGTCCTGGAGGTGCGTAGAGATAATTCGGCGAACGAAAGCCGAGCAAGCGATCGACGCCTTCGCAGATGATCGCTTTGTGTTGACCACGCTGCGCGATGTGTTGCGCGAGTTCGTTTGAATAGATGAGCTCGGTGTTGCGAAACACTTTTGGTGTCACGCCGAAGATCTCTTGCATGCGCTTCTGGTGCAGATCCACTTGCGCGTCAAACTCGCCGCGCGAGAACAGAAACGACAGCGAGTGGTGACTGGTTTCACCGATGAGTTCGCACGCACCCGTGTCGACGAGACGCTTGAGCGTGTCGATGACATCAGGAGCCCACTGCAACATTTGATCGAGCGCAGTCCCCGTGATCGCGTAGGAGCAGCGGAAGCGCTTGTCGTGACGCTTCACAAGGTCAAGCATCTTGAGCGTTGTGGGGCGATAGCACTTGTCGGCCACCTTGCGCATGATCCGCTCGTTCGCTTCGTTGTCAAAGTAAAACGGATCGCTCGAAAACACCGAGTAACGGCGCAGTCGATAGGGCTGGTGAAGTTGGAAGTAGAAGCAGACGCTCGCCATTGACGCAGGGTAACGCGAGCGAAGAGCGTGGTGTTTACAGCGCGATTAAACGCCGTGATATTCGCGATACCACTCGACAAAACGCGCAACTCCGACCTCAACAGTCGTCGTCGGTCGATAGCCCGTGTCCTGCGCGAGCGGGTCAACATCGGCAAAGGTGTCGGCGACATCGCCAGGTTGCATCGGCAGCATGTTCATCACTGCTTTGCGGCCTGTTGAACGTTCAATCGCACCGATGTAGTCGAGCAACGCAACGGGTCGCGAGGCGCCGATGTTGTAGATGCGCCATGGTGCCGTTGAACTCGAAGGATCGGGATTTGAAGGGTCAAACGCGGGGTTCGGCGTCGCGGGACGATCAAGCGTGCGAAGAATGCCTTCGACAATGTCATCGACATAGGTGAAGTCGCGCCGATGATGGCCGTGGTTGTAGACCGCAATCGGCTCGCCCGCAAGAATGTTCTTGGTGAACATGAACAGCGCCATGTCGGGTCGACCCCATGGACCGTAGACGGTGAAGAAGCGAAGGCCAGTTGTGGGCAGACCGAAGAGGCTTGAATATGTGTGCGCAAAAAGTTCGTTCGCCTTTTTGCTTGCGGCATAGAGCGAAAGCGGGTGATCAACGCTGTCGTGGGTTGAGAAGGGGAGCTTGGTATGTCCGCCGTAGACCGAACTCGAACTCGCGTAGACCAAGTGTTCGCATGACGAATGGCGGCAGCCTTCAAGAATGTTTTGAAAGCCAGTGATGTTCGAGTGGATGTAGTCGTGCGGATGATCGATCGAGTGACGCACGCCAGCTTGCGCCGCAAGATGCACGACGCGTGTGAAGCGATGCTCGGCAAAGAGCGCGCTCATTGCGGCGCGATCAGCGATGTCGAGCTTTACAAAGCGAAATCGCTGCTTCGCATCACTTCGCGCATCAAGTCGCGCAAGACGCGCCAGCTTCAGCCGTGGGTCGTAGTACGCATTGAGATCATCGACCCCGAGGACTTCTTCCCCGCGATCGAGCAGTCTGTGAGCGACGTGCGAGCCGATAAATCCAGCGCATCCAGTGACAAGAATCATTACACGCGAGTGTAACGCAAGGCGTGTTTACGCGACCGCAACGCCTGTCGACGCGAAGGCGCGCTCGACACACTCGACGACGCGAGACAGATCATGTTGCGTCATCGCGCTTCCGCTCGGTAGGCAGATGCCCTGATCGAACAGGCGTTCGCACATTGGCGCTTTCGCGGCGTCGTGAGCAAACATCTGAGTGCCCGCAAACAACGGTTGTCGATGCATGGGCTTCCACAGGGGACGCGACTCTATGCCCTCGGCGGCAAGTGCATGGATAAGTTCGTCGCGCGTGCAAGGCGCGCGCGTGGGATCAAGCGTGAGCGCCGTGAGCCAATGCGTTGAACGGCTCCACAACGGTTGCGGCATGAAACGCACACCAGGCCGCTGCGAAAGCGCGAGTTCGTAGTGCAAGCAATTGGCGCGGCGCGCGGCCACTCGATCGGTCAACACGCGCAGTTGCCCGCGTCCAATTCCTGCGAGCACATTCGACATGCGGTAGTTGAAACCCGCCGTCGTGTGTTCATAGTGCGGCGCAGGCTCACGCGCTTGCGTGGCGAGAAAACGCGCACGCTCAATGAGTGACGGATCGGTTGACACCAACATCCCGCCACCCGTCGTGGTGATGATCTTGTTGCCGTTGAAACTGAGCGCAGCGAGGCGACCGAATGTTCCGCACGATCGACCATGCACGCTCGCACCGAGACTCTCCGCCGCGTCTTCAAGAATCGGAATATCCCACTCATCACAGAGCGCTTCGATCGCCGCGTAGTCGCAGCCTTGTCCATAGAGATCGACCGCAATGCACGCGCGCGGCTTGCGACCTTGCGCGTGCAGTTCTTCGATCGCGCGGCGCAGCGCGGTCGGCGACATGTTCCAACTTTCGTTGTCACTATCGACAAACACAGGCTCGGCACCGAGTTGGCGAATCGGATTCGCGCTGGCGACAAAGGTGAAGCTCGAGCACAACACGAGGTCACCTGGTTTCACGCCCAGCAGAATGAGTCCAAGATGAATCGCAGCCGTTCCGCTCGAAGTCGCGAGCGCATGCATGGGACCCGTCGGAGTCGCGCCGAGCGCATGGCTCATCTCGCGTTCAAACCCATCAACATTGGGCCCAAGAGGCGCAAGCCAGTTGGTTCGAAATGCGTCGTCGATGTACTCGCGCTCATGCCCTCCCATGTGAGGAGGCGAGAGCAGAAGGGGCGTGCGTTGGTGAGGTGCGTGCATCACGGGTTCACTTGAGAAGTCGCTGGAGGCGAGGATCTATCGGCAACTTTGGCACGACACGCGAAAGGACGCTGGGGAGGTCCATTTAGAGTTTTACTTCGGGAACAACATCGCCGAGGTTTGGGGCGTCGACCCTTCATCGCGTGCATTGCACGAAATGGGTAATGAGATCGGCTACGACCCTTCGGATACCTCTCTCTTACAGAAAGGGCTGCTTTTCTCGGGAATCCGGTTCCAGCGCCTTCCGCCGCGATCCTGCTTCTGGGATGTCTCGTAGGAAGCTCTCGCGGAAGGTCCTAGCAGATTGCGGTGCAGATCAACTGAAGGTTTCGTAGGACAGGGTTCCCATGGGTCCGCCGCTCCAAACGCGAGAGTGCGAAACTCCCGTCAGGACGGGCCACGATGGTTGGCTTATCTCGTTCGCCCATCAGAGAAACAGACCGCCTCGACTTGGAGGCGGTCTGTAGATCCGCAAAAACGTAACTCAGCTGAACGTTGGTGCCGTCACCGCCGCCTTCGCCGCGAAGCGAGTGGCGCGAGCGCGAGGAGCACCGCGACACTCGGCGCAGGGATCTGCGAGAACATCACCTCCCGTATCCAGAAAGTTGAATTGCTGGACATGTGGAAATTGTTGAAGGGCGTTGTCGAGATCACACCCAAGAACCGTGGGAAGTAGTCGCCGGTCGGCATCGGAGGCATCAATATTCCGCCAAGCACGGTGGGCCCGTAGGTGCATGCGAAGTTTGCCTGTGGGATGCATAGATAATCGAGTGCCATTGCGGTGACACCCGGCGGAGTGAAGAAGATGGTCGGATGAAAGTCCCCGTCAGCCCAGTAAACATTCGTCCCTAACGGCACCCCCCAGATGTCGGCGAACGGGGCCGGAATGTCAGCCCCGTCCGGAGGAAAGTAGCCCACCCCTAGCGGCTGGTAGTAGTTACTCAAGTCGCCAGACGGAACATTTGGTACCCCGATCGATGTGATCGCGCCTGCCGCGTTCTCCCACGCCGTTCGGCTGTGGTACCACACGACATCCCCCGGCGCCGTGACGGTCGTCGTCGCAATGACGCACGCCGCCAGAGCACATCCGTCGCGGACATGCGCGTTCAGGAGCGATCGGTTGGCGCGTCGGATTCCTAACTGCCTCAGGTCATCTTTCATCAATTCAGCCCCTCTGGTCCCGTCCGTTGTGAGATTACTTTGCACGACATCTTTCAATTTACACCGGCCTTGGCGATTCTCCAAATGATTTCCTCAACCAGTTCACGAAGTCCGGCAGGAGCCGTCGCGGCCCAAGCACGATACCCCTCGATCGCCCTTTCTCAACTTAAGTGATGCAACTAGATGCACGATCCAATTAGTCCGCTATCAGATCGTGTTTTGATATTTCAGAACCATAACTCGATTGCCGTGCCCGTGCAAATAAAAATGAATGATCGCGCGAATATGTTTTGACGAACGCGTTGGCGGCGCGCACAAGAGGCTTTCGTCGGAAGGTCATGAAGTTTGTCCTTCTTGGGTGTCGACTATCTTTACTGAGGGCGGAGCCTGACCAAAGGTAGTGGCACCCAATGGGAGAAACGATCTGACTCATCCTGCTACGACGACCACTCGAGCAGACACGCCTGAAACATGAGGACATTCCACGCCTCCGCGCCGTTGCCGCGACCGCTCGGCGCGACCGATCGGCGCGACCATTGCGTTCCACAGAGCGCGCACCGCCGTGTGGTTGAGGTCATCCGCGCGGCGCGTGATCAGACAAGCAGTCGGTCGCGTCTCTCGGCAACTTCTCGTCCCACATTTTCAAGAACAGCGCCATTTGTTCCTC
>QWPU01000217.1 GCA_003671065.1 Planctomycetota bacterium
TGAAGCTGCACGCATGCGTTGCGCGGACGCATCGGCAATTGCGCGGCTCACACTGCTGCAAAGTGATGCGCATGTCTTGCGCGGAGAACTCGACGCCGCAACGAGCATGCTCACGCCGCTCGCAGCGTTGCAGGCACTGACGATTGGGATCGATCAAGCGCGTCCCGCGAGCGACGAGCATCGTGCGTTGCAGGCACTCGCGCAGTTGCGGATCGATGCAATTGCAGGATTGAAAGGGGAGCTTTCGCTGCGGTTGAATCGCGCCGTCGCGGCATTTCGCGATGATGAGAGGAGCGATGTCGCCTTCTGGCGCGTGCTCTTTGCCAGTGACAGCACGCCTCCCGCCGGCTTGCGCGCAGCAAGAAGTTTGTTGGACTCGACAACACACTCACATCGCGCGATCATTCTCCGCGTCGTGCTCGATTCGAATTCAGCAGCGACGGGACATAACTTTTCAGATCTCACAGACGCGCTCAGTGGACACATGTCTGATCGTATGGCGTTGCGCTGTGGAGTTCGTATCGTCGCGATGCGCGACCAACGCAAAGCAATTGAACTTGTGCTCGAACTTCTCGCCGGGCATCCGAACGAACTCGATGCGCTCGCGGATGCGTTGCTCGCCTCGGGCATGGAACTCGACACGCTGATGAGTTTGATCGAGAGCGATGATCACGCGCCAGAGTTCGATGCGATTCGCAGCAGAATTCTCGGCAAAATCGGCTTCCCTGAAGAAGCGCTGCTAGTCGCAGAGTCGGCTCGTGCACGCGACGCTGCCAACGAGTGCGTGCTCGCAGCAAGCGCGCTCGCTGCGGCGCAACTTGGCGATGAAACACTGTTGATTGAGATTGACGACACCGCGCGCGCAGCGAAACATCGAATCGCGCGAACCCTCGCAGAGTGTTGGCTTACGCTTGGCGATGCGCCTCGCGCACGAGACCGTGCAGCGGAAGCACTTCGAATGGATCCACACGACACGAACGCACCAGAGATCAACATCGTCGACGCGTTGATGCGAACTGGTAGCGAGTTTGAAGCGTTGCGACTTCCTCTCAGCGCCGAGTGCTTCGGGCTTGCAGCAGAGCTCGATCCTTCAAGCGATGCGCTCGAGGCTCTTGCTCTCGCTTCAGCCACGGTGCTCGCACCGCCAGATCTCGCGCGATGGGTGGAGCGCATCTGGTTCGCTTCACCTGCGCTTGCAAAGCGCAGATCACTCGCGCTACTACTCAGCGATCGTGTGGAAGTCACAAGCATTCCCGCGAGGCCGCTGAGCGCGAGATTCGATGCGCGTTGCCGAGCGAGTGAAGCGTTGCGTGCAGCCGATCTGCTTGCGCAAACGAACACACGACCGAAGACCGCGGAGGCGATTGCAGCGCTCGCGCGCGCTCAACTTGCGGTGGGCAATGTTGCGGAGGCGGCGTCGATTGTCACGAAGTGCGCAACAGGGACGACGCCAACGCTCAGTTCACGCGCCGCTCGTTCGTTGCTCCTCGTGGCAACGGAGGTTGCCCAGCGCGAACCTGAACGCGGCGCTGCGATGCGAGAGGCCGCGAATCGGTTCGTTGCAAAGCTCGCCATGGCAACACCCGCGGATATCTTCGCACTGTTCAAACTTTCGCTGCTCACACAAGCATCAAGCGTCGAACTTGAACACTTGACGCTCACGCTGGCACGCTCGGTTCGAAACATCACCGATGAGTCGCTCTCCGCCTACTTCGATGTGCTTGAAGCGATCAAAGAGATTGATGATGATCCGTTTCCCGCAGCGCGGCTGGCTGCGGCATTGGCGCGCGAGACTCGATTTGAGCCGTCAATTCGAGCGCGTATTGCAGCGGCAGCGATTGCGCTCTCTGCCGCGGCGGGCGCCGCCGACGAATCGCGCGAACTTGTTCGTGAACTTGCCTCAAGCGGAGTGATGTTGTTTCCCCGCGACGGTGAAACAGAGTTGCCACTCGCGATTCAGTTCTTGCGAGCGGCGGAGGTTCATGCGTTGCTCCGCGACGCAGCAGGCAACGACACACTCTTGCGCGCAGCGCTTGAAGCGGATCCCACAGTTCCTGAAGTGCTCAACAACATTGCATACATCTCAATCGACCGCGGTCTCATCAATGATGAAGTGATTGAAATGACTGAGCGTGCCGCGGCGCTTGCGCCGGACAATCCTGCAATCCTCGATACGCTCGGACTCTTGCGCTATCACCAAGGTCGCTTCCGCGACAATGCGTCAGGACCAGGTGCAATCACGCTCTATCGCCAAGCGCTTCGACTTCGACCCAACGACCCGTCGCTTGGAACACTTAATCATCTCGGTGATGCCCTCTGGCGTGACGGCGATCAAAGCGAGGCGATTCGTTGTTGGCAGCAAATTGAGCAGCTTGCGTCACTTCGCTACCCACCGGGCCCGATTGCGCAGAGTCTCGTTGAGTATCAGCGCAGGACGCTTGGTGTCCGACTTGCCGATCCAGTGGAATATGTCCGACGGCTCTACGGCGATACGGTCGAAACCGCACGAGGCAAACTGAAACAGACGGCGGATGGCAGCGTGCCTTCAGTGCCTCCTTGTGCTGCAATCCGCTGAGTGAGTAGAGTTGTCAAGTTGTACGCATGACCGATTTTAAAAGGTGAGTGAACTCGATGGCTGGACACAGTCAATGGAAGAACATCAAACACCGCAAAGCAGCGGTGGACAAGAAGCGCGGCAAGGTGTGGACAAAATGTTCGCGCGCGATCATTGTTGCTGCGCAGAAGGGCGGCGGTGATCTGCACTTCAATCCGTCGTTACGGATCGCAATCGACGCGGCGCGATTTGCGAACATGCCACGCGACACGATCGAGAAGGCCATCAAAAAAGGAACAGGCGAAGGAGTCGTTGAACATTACGAATCTGCGCGCTACGAGGGCTACGGTCCCGGCGGGGTGGCGATGATCGTCGAGTGCCTGATTTCGAATGTCAACAAAGCCGCCGCGGATATCCGCGTGATCTTCGACAAGAACGGCGGAAAGATCGGCGTGCAGGGATCGGTGGCGTTCAGTTTCTCACTGAAGTCTCAAGTGATCGTCGAAGGCGCCAGTGAAGAGCAGCTCATGAACTGCTGTCTCGACGCGGGTGCTGAAGATATTCAAGGTCACGGAGAGGTGTTTCAAGTGCTGGGTGCGCCCGCCGCGCTCGCTGCGATTCGCGCGGCGATCGAGGGTGCGAAACTCACTATCGAGAGCGCGGAAATCGTGTGGATCCCAATGCAAACCGTCGAAGTGGATGCCGAGACGCTCAGTGATGTCGAAAGGCTCGTGGATGCGCTTGAAGATCACGACGATGTGCAGCGCGTGTACACGAATCTCGCGTGATTGATCGGTTGTGATTGAACAGTCCGAGCGCCAGCGCGGATACGCGCGGCGCTAGGTCGGACACGCGCGGCGCTAGGTCGGACACGCGCGGCGCTAGGTCGATCACTCTGGCAGAGGCTCAGCAGCAGGTTCACTCGGCGGGGCAGGCTCGACGGGAGATCCCCCGGTAGAGGCACTAGGCTCGTCAAGCGGCGGTGGAACAGGAACGCCATCGTCGACCATGACTGGTTGCTCAGAAGCCTTGATCGGACCGAGATATGAACGCATCTGCGCGAAGTAGCGATCCGCTTCGCTCCACACATGCGCTGGAACTGCAATCTGGCGCGCAGTAAAGTCGACCAGCGGCGCGTCGTCCGCGCTATCGCGGGACAGCACCACTTGAAAGCGCCACTCGAGATCTTCGCGGCGTGGGTCAGACCATGGCGTGACATAGGTGCGTTTCAGCACGCGATAGATTTCGATTCGTCGCGAAGCGTCATCAACAAACACCTGATTGTCAGACACCTTCCAATCGTCGTACTCGGGACTCCGAGCTGTCGCCACCATCGCGGTCCACAGCTGGTCATCTCCGTAACCATCGAAGACCTGCGAGCGCGTGGTGCAGCCGAGGCTTGTGAGAAGCACGGTTGCGCTGACCACCGCTGAAGCAGTGGCAGCGCTGCGTGAGATCAATGAACTGAAACAGGGTACGAGTGGCATAGTGTCCTCCAGAAGTCCATTTGCAGGCTTGTTGAGGCGCTGTCATCGGCTCAATGCCTCCGAAGGGTATAGAAGCGGCGGATCGCCTTATCGAAGTTGGTGCGTCACACTTGCGGGCGCGTAATCGGGAGCCTTGGGATCCGAAGTCGACTCAAGCTTGCGGCCGACGGAGTACATGAGCTTGCCGTCGCGGCGGCGCGCAACTGCAGCGTGCAACTACGGCGGTCGCAGAGCCGCAAATCAACAATCCAGGTCTGATCACGGACGCGGACTTTGGTGCACGACACGCGGACCAAACAATCCGTACGCTCTCGCGAATGAAATTGGCACCGATCGTGACACCAGAATCAATCACAGATCCCGCGGGGCCAGACCGTCGCAGATTGATTGCGTCGAGCGTGCTAGGTGCCCTCTGGGTCACGCTGCCGCCGCTTGCAGGATTCTGGATCCTCTTTGAACTTGCTGATATCGCCGCATTCCTGCGCACTGATCCAGTGTGGGGTTTTTGGGGATATGTTGCAGTTTTTGCTATCACCGCCGGGCTCGGATTCCTGCCCACCTACTCGCAGGCATTTCTGGGTGGGTGGGTGTTTGGTATGCAGTGGGGACTGATCGGCGCAATCATGGGGTTCACGGGCGGAGCCGCGATTGGCTACATGATTGCTCGAATGGTCACGGGTGATTCCGTGGATCAATGGCTCGACGCGAACCCGAAGCGCAAAGCCATCCGCGACACGCTCGCGAGAGGATCTTTTAAGCACTCTTTCTTGATCGTCACCCTGATTCGGTTACCGCCGTCGTCACCGTTTGCGCTCACAAATTTCGCGCTGGCCGCAACCCGCGTTCCGTTTTGGCTCGCGATGGTGGCGACACCAATTGGGATGCTGCCGCGGACCGCGATCGTCTGCCTCCTCGCCGCAACCGCGGCTCAGTCTGGCGAGAGCGATCTCGTTGGTGTCTTCAAGAACTCACCACCTTGGACATTTTGGTCTGGCTTGGTTGTGTCCGGACTTGTCATCGCGGCTATTGGCCATTACGCGAAGCAAGCGTTGGACAAACTTACGGTCGCCGCAGAGTGATACCAAGTTGAATTCCGCGGAGGGGTGGAGTTTCCACCGCCGCCGCACGAGCACTGCAAGAGCTCAGTCTCGCCGCGGAGCAGGCTCGGCAACTCGAGAATTCATCTTGCGCTCAGTCCGGTCCGAAACCAACGCGAAAGCCCGACGCGCGACCGCGCCGCATCTCATCGCCTCAGAGAACCATTGCTGGCGCACTTACGCTCGGCTGCGATACGAGCCGTCCGCCGTACTGACGATGATCTTCTCGCCAGTCGTAATGAACGGCGGAACGCGGGTCCGCAGCCCAGTCTCGCATGTCGCTTCTTTGAGTTGATTTGTGGCAGTCGCGCCCTTGATCCCAGGAG
>QWPU01000218.1 GCA_003671065.1 Planctomycetota bacterium
TGGTGTTGGCCAAGGCGGTGGAGACGGCGGAAGCGTGCAACTCTTCCGCGGTGGATGGTTGTTTGACGGCAATGTCATCACGGGCAGTTCCTCTACGAACGCAGGCGGCGCGCTCCACATCGTTGGTGCATTGAGCGCGACGACCGAGTGCCTGCTGACGAACTGTTCGATCGCGGGGAACACTGCGCCGATTGGCAGCGGTGTTTCATGGGCGCAGCAAGGCACGTTGCGCGTGTCTGCTGGTGGCGATCACTCGGTCATTCTCAAAAGCACGGGTGAGGTTGCCTGCTTTGGCAGTAACACCGAGCTCCAGTCCACTGTGCCGTCCAATCCTGGCACGAACAACGCACTGAGCAACATCGTGCAAACTGCAGGTGGAGCCTCGCACACCATCGCGCTCAAGCCGAATGTGGCTGCGGGATTCGCGCCCGTGATCTGTTGGGGAAGCAATACATTCGGGCAGTGCACGGTTCCTCCGATTCTGACAGGCGCGACTATCGGGCAGATCGCGGCAGGCGGCCGCCACTCTCTCGCGCTCACGGGCGAGGGAAACGTCGTGTGCTGGGGCGACAACGCAGCGGGGCAATGCGTGGTGCCAAGCTCGCTCGGGATTGTTGCAGCCATCGCTGGTGGCGACGCGCACACGATGGCGTTACTCGGCGATGCCTCCGTGCGGTGCTGGGGATCGAATGCGTTCGGTCAATCGGCAGTGCCTGCGACCGTGGTGGGCGTTGTGCAGATTGCTGCAGGCGCGCGCCACTCGGCTGCGCTGAAATCAAACGGAACCGTCTCGTGTTGGGGCGACAACGCGGCAGGGCAATGCTCACCACCGCCCGCTCTCACCGGGGTGGTGCAATTGGCCGCGGGCGGCAGTCATTGCGTTGCGCTTCGCGGCGATGACACCGTCGCGTGCTGGGGCAGCAACGCCTTTGGCCAGTGCACGTCGCCGGTTGGGCTCGGCCCGGTGGCAGGTGTTGCAGCAGGTCGCGATCACACCGTCGTTCGGTTGGTGATTGGGGTTCCGCTCACTCCGCCTCTCACTGGTACTGGGCCTCTCCCTGTGTGTTGGGGGCTCAACACCTCGGGTCAGTGCACCGTGACAGGTTCGGGCTTGACGGAATCGGCGCAGGGGCCACAACTGCGGGTGAGTGACACCGTGTTGCAAGGAAACACCAGCACATCAAGCGCCGCGTTCCATACCAATGGCCCACTGTGCTTCTTGCTTGAAAATGTCATTCTCTGCGACAACACGCCTGCCAACTTCTACGGCTGCTTTGAAGACCTCGGCGACGTTCGTTTCTCTGCGGACTGCGACGCCGACGGCGTCTGCGATGCCGAAGAAATTCTCAATGGCGATGAGGCAGATGTGAACGAGAACTTCATTCTTGACGACTGCGAATTCGATCCAAGCGACTTGAACGGGGATGGCCTCGTGAACGCGTTTGATCTCGCGGTGCTGCTCGTCAACTGGGGGTCAGCAGGTCCACTCGGCGACATCAACGGTGACGAGATTGTGAACGCCGCTGATCTCTCGTTGATGCTCTCGGCATGGACGCCGTGAAGTAGCGGTCCCTTCGCGCAATGACGAGCGGATTTCATCGTCGTTCGCGATGCGTCTCGGTCCATGGCGACAATCGTGCTGCGTTGTTGACTGCAACTCACTGCGCGGTTCTTGGCCAGTGCGAGTGTCGTTCTGGCCATCACTCAGCGTTGATCACATGTTGATCAGATGAACTGTTTGCCGCGCCAAAAGCGATTTGGGTCGTACTGCTGCTTCACTCGCTCAAGCTGCGCGAGGTTCGAGCCCCAATACGCAGTGCGCCAATCCGTGAGCGCATCGTTGGCATAATTGAAGTAACAACCGTTGCCAAACGAAGGCCGCAGCGAGGTGTGCAAATCAGTGACCCATGCAATGTTCGCCTGCGCGCGGAGTGTTGATGCGCTGCTGCTCCAACCCGATATGAGTTGTGTCAACATGCGCGCGTTGCGATGCGGAAACGCCGTCGCGTTGGAGGGAATGCGGGCGAGCGCACCGCCAAAGGCATGCGAGAGAATGGATGCGACGTCGCCTTGGGCAATGAGCGGATGACCCACGCGCGCTTCGATCGCGGTCTTGATCAAGTTCGCGCCAGCCAACGTGACCGACCCATCGGCGAAGAGCGAACTGTTGCTCGATGGTGCGCCAGTTGCGATGCCATCGTCGCCACACACGGGCGTAGTTGAGACTCCTGACACTCGCGACGCAACAACTCCCACCGCGCGTTCCAGTTCATCGGCGAGGGCGGTTGCCGAGGCGCTGCCTTCGAGCGAGCGCACCGTCGTCCGAAACCTTTGACTCGCAACTGTGCCTGACGATGCCCAGCTGCTGGTGCTCGTTGAGCTCATGGACAACCCAGCGATCCACGCGCTCCAAATCGAAAAAGCAGTCGCGGAACTCCCCCAAGGCCACGTCATGGTAACTGTGGAAAACTGTTGCCATGGTTGAGTTTCAAACTCGAGCGCAGTGACGACCCCAAACGAAGGTCCGCCGCCGCGAATGGCCCAAAAGAGATCGGTTTCGCGAGTGGCATCCGCTCGCACGAGCGAACCATCCGCAAGCACGACCTCCGCGCTTCGCAGCGAGTCAATGGTCAATCCCGACAGGCGCGATTGCGAGTTATATCCGCCGCCGAGGGTGATGCCCGAGATCCCGATACTGAGACAAGTGCCGCTGGTCAATGTTCGTTGGCCATGATCGCAGTAGAGACTCGAGTAGAGGGGGCCAAGCCGCGTCCCCGCGCCAACCTCCACTCGATTGGTCTTGGATTGGAATGCGATGGAGGAGAGCGGCGAGACATCGAGCACGATGCCTTCGCCGAGGCAACCTCCGATGTAACTGTGGCCACCAGAACGCGTGGAAACTGTCACTCCACGTACGCGGGCCCACTGAACAACGGCGATGACATCCTGCGCGCTCGCTGCGCGTACCACGGCAATGGGGCGAGTTTGATAGCGCCGGTTAAAGTTCGTGCTCGAGTCTTCATACTGGGTGCTCGGTGCTAAAAAAACCCGCCCAGGAAGCGCCTTTTCGAGAAGCGCGAGATCAGTATCCGTGATCGGCGCGGAGCACGGCGGATCACCTCCGAAGGCCGTACTCGCAAGACCTTCGTGTTTGAAAAGCGGGAGCAATGCAGCCGCGGCGCCGAGATGCAGGGCAGTCCGTCGGGAAATCTTTACGCCTAACTCCATCGTGCAAACTCCGTGATCAGCATTGAACTCGTTCGATTACCCTGAACGAAAACGCGGAACGAAAAATTGGAAGCCCCAGAAATTCCTGTGTTGAAGTGAAGGCGCGCGCTACATTGTAAATAAGACTCAGGCGAGTACAACATGCATTCGAAGCACTTCATTTCTTTGTCTTGGATGAGTACATGCTCGCTTGCAATTGTGCAGCTTGTATTTGTGCCGCTTGCAATCGTGCCGTTCACGGCCATCCATGGCACGGTGCATGCGGCACCTCCCGCGGGCGCCGCTGAAGCGATCGTGCTGCAGCGTGACGGCGCGATGTTCGCCCTCGTTGCCATCGAATGGCTTGCTCCCGTGAGCGCTGCTGATTCGCAACTCGCCGCGGCGGATGCGGGGGGCATGCTCGCGCTTGCGCTCACTGAGCGCGAAAACTCACTCTGCGCGGCGACCCTTGCGCTCGTCGCCTCGCAAAGCAACGCCTGTCCCGTCGCGTGGATCGGTGCGTACCACACCCCTCAAGCCACGGGCAGGTTGGATTGGCGCGACCGCAACGCGCAGGCGCTCGCCTTCTCCGCATTTCTCGCGAGCGAGCCTACGAATTCTTCGCGCATTCCGCTTGTCGCCGTGCTAGACCCAACTGATGGATCCTGGCGCTCAAGCACAGTGGGGCCCGAGGCAGGCGCTCGGTGCCAGCATGCGTTGCTTCTGTTCCCGATGCCGATCGATGACTGCGATAACGATGGCGTTCCCGACGGCCTTGCGCTCGCGACGGGCCTGGTCGCCGACTGCAACTCGGACGGTCTCCCCGACACCTGTGCGCCGCTAGGGGATTTAAATGGGGATGGCTCGGTTAGCGCGCCAGATTTGGCCATTTTACTCACCAATTTCGGCAGCAACGTGCCATCGAGCGACCTTGACTGCGACGGAATCGTCAATGCAGTGGATCTCGCGATCCTGCTTTCAAACTGGTCCTAAGCGCTTCCCGCACTGTTCTGGCGCGACAGCCGGCACACAGGGAAAGCGCTCGACCGCAAACTCAATTTTTTTACGGCGCTCTTGAAGTAGCGTTCACCCCAGTGCATCAGGTTGCCGAAATGTGCATCCATGAGCACCAAATTCAACACATTCATTCTGACGGCTCTCGCCTCGTCTTCCTCGTTTGGCTTGACTCCGGCGGCCTCGGCGCTTCCACCAGTCACTGCGATCTCAGGCTACTCGTTCACCCGTTCCGGCATGGATTTGAACTATGTCGCCATCGAATTCGATGCAGCGGTGCTGCCATTTGAAGTGCAGGCTTTCGTTTCGAAGCTCGGAGGATGCTTGGCGGTCCCCGAGAACGGAACGGACAACTTCAACGCGGCGATCAGTCTGGTTCTCATCGACACTGGAGCCCCTGAGGACAACGCTGCGTGGCTTGGCATCGTGCACACGCCCGCTGGCGATGGTGAACTTCACTGGTCAACCATCGAGGGTGACTCGGTCTACTTTCTCGCGTTCGACAAGGGCGGGTCTTCGAATTCGCCCGAAGCGCCTCTCGGCGTTGCGCTCGATGCGCATTCGCAACAGTGGTTCGATGTGACGCTCGATGACGGATCGTCAAACATTCGTCGTGCGGTGTTGTCGTTTCCAGCAAGCATGCTCGATTGCGATGCGGACATGATTCCGGATGCACTCGTGCTGGCGCTTGGACTCGGTGAAGACCAAGACGGTGACGGTCGACTCGACTGGTGCGCGCCCGCTGGTGACTTCAATGGTGACGGCATCATTGGCGCAGCCGACTTGTCGATCATGCTCGCGAACTGGGGACTCGGTGGCGAAACCGATTTGGATGCCGATGGCACAACTGGCGCGTCTGACCTCGCGATGCTCTTGGCGGGATGGCAGCAGTAACCCGCCTCCGCGCGCCTCGGACTGAAATCCGAAGGCTCCACCCAAATGTGGAGTTGCTCACCGAGGGGTAGGGTGAGCGACCTTGCACCGCTTTCGTGGAGATGAAACACGCTCCTTCGGAGAAGGTGCAATCCTGCCGCTTGAGGTTTCCACGATTCGCGTGGAAGTTCACATTGCGGGTTCCAGTTCGCGCCAGTGCGCCGCCGCTACCGAATCGTCACGCTCTCGCGCAGTTCCATCTCGTACACGCCCGACATCTTTGGCGTGTTCACGATGAGTCCCTCGTCGTCAAACGTCGGCGTGAAGCGCTGCCACTGCGGACC
>QWPU01000219.1 GCA_003671065.1 Planctomycetota bacterium
CAGAGGACGCACGCCACTCCGCAGCGGCCAGCGCACCGTGACGCGCGCGGCAGTGAGCGACTCTCCGATTCCCGCGTGCACCACATAGGAACTCTGGCTCTTGTAGCACGAGCCCGCCATCACTTCGCGCAAGATCGTGCCTTGCGAAATCTCAATGTCGACGAGCGCGCCGACTGCATGCGTGTTCATGTCGCTGCCAATGATGCGCAGACGCACCGCGTGATTGGCGCGCGGCAATTGATTCACATACAGGCGCAGCGGTTGCTGATAGTTTTGCACGAGCATGTCGACATCGCCGTCGTTGTCAATGTCGGATGTCGCAAGGCAATAGGAATCAAACGCGTCACTTACGCCGCATGATCGCGCGCAATCCACCAACGGAAAGCCGCCGTTGTTGATCCACAGATAGTCAGGCGCGGTCGCCATCGAACACGCGTAGATGTCTTGATCGCCATCGTTGTCGGGATCGAACATCACTGTGCCCCAGCCTGTTGCTTCACCTTCGATGCCTGCTTTTGCGGCTGCGGAGTAGTAGGTCAGCGCGTCATCGCTGAGGAGCAATGCGTGACCGCTAGCGACATTGGTGCAATAGATATCTGTGAAGCCGTTCATGTCGAGGTCGCCCGCGAAGACGCCCATTGAATCGATCGCAACACACGCGCCGTTCTCAGGTTCATCGACAAACGCCCCGAGTTCATTGCGAAAGTACCGATTGCGACTGATCGCAATCGTGCCCTTGTCGTTGGAGACATAGAGATCGCAATCGCCATCGCGATCGAGATCTTGCAACAGACATTGAAAACTCGCGCCGCCATCATCGACACCAAGGCTTGCGGCGATTTCGCTGAAGGTGCCGCTGCCGTTGTTGCGGTAGAAGCGATTGCGCAACATGTTCGAGAGCGAGCCCGTGCGATTGGCGATGGCAAGATCGAGGTCGCCATCGCCATCAAAATCTCCCGCCGAGCAACCCGCGCCCGCGCCCGCGTTGCCTGTGAGACCAACGAGCGCGGTCGTGTTGGTGAAGGTGAGATTGCCGTTGTTGCGAAAGTACATCGCGCTCTGCACCCAACGCGTGATGAAGAGATCGAGGTCATTGTCGCCATCGAAATCAGCAGCGAGCACGCCCGACGCTTTCGTGAGCGCGCCGAAACCCGCGGCGGCAGTTGCGTTCGTGAAGTGCCCTGTGCCATCATTGGCGAAAAGCGCGATCACGCCGCTGGCGGTTCCCGTCGCGATGATGTCGTCATCGCCATCACCATCAAGATCACACAGCGCGACACCGCAACCGAATTGGCCGAGCCCGTCGAACGCGCCGTCATGCACGGTGTAGTTCACGCCGCGCGCAAGAGCTTGATCCGTGAAACGAAGTCCACCATCGCCCGCATCTGCCGATGTGGACACGATCATCGATGCAACAATCGTTTGAAGATGACAAATCGATGTGTTCATGGCGGACCTGACCGTGAAAGGCTACTTCGAAACCGTCAATCGCCAAGTGTCAAGTGTCAATTTCAACACATTCCAGTGTGACCAATCTCCGCTCGACACCACAATGGGTGCCCGCGGGCTGTAGTCCGACGTCGGAAGATCCCGGGGTCGGAAGATCCCGGGGTCGAAAGATACCGCTTCGACAGATCACGCCCACGCAGGCGGCGGGCATTCCACTTGAATGCCTTCGACTTCCACGCGCCACGCATGTAGGCAAATTGCTCGAATTGGCGCGATATCCGTGCCGAGCGCGCGCGCGCCGTAGAGCGTGTCGCCGACGAGCGGATGACCTTCATGCGCCATGCCTGCGCGAATTTGGTGGCGTCGACCAGGTCCGAGGAGTTCCACTTCGAGCAGCGTGCTCGCAGGTTCACCCGCCCCGCTTGACGACTTCACATTCCAACGACAACGACCGATTGTTTCAGGCTCGCCGCGCGGACCCACCGACACTTTCGCGCTGCCTTTGTGACGACTGCTAAACGAAAGCGTGAATGCGCCCGCAATCACGCGCTCCGCGAAAAATCCCTCGACGCGCGCGAGATACATCTTGCGAATATCGCCGCCGCGGCCGCTAAACGCGTCGCGCAACCAGACGCGCGCCTTCGCGCTCTTGGCAACGAGCACGCAACCGCTGGTGTCGAGGTCGAGCCGATGCACGAGGCCGCATTCCTCGATGTCCGCGCGGTCAGGACGCGTCGCGCGCAGCCACGCTTCAACGCTCGGCGCATCGTTGTTGGGCTGCGCAACCGTGTGCATGCCCGCAGGCTTGTTGACGACGAACCAGTGCGGCTCGTCGTGAAGAACAGTGGGAAGCAAGAGAGATTCGGCGTGTGGGTCCGTGGGCACAGTGCGACTTTACTCGACAAGGCGTAAAGGAGCAGCGCATCTGAACGCAAAGCCAAACCTCGATCCCTGAGTACACTCGCGACTCCCAACGGAACCCCCGCAATGCCCTACTACACGAAACTCGGCAAGATCCCCTCGAAGCGTCACATCCAGTTTCGCCGCCCCGATGGGCGTTTGTACGCCGAAGAAGTGTTCGGCACCGAAGGCTTCAGCGGGCCAACCTCGACGCTCTATCACATCAATCCACCAACGCAAGTGATCGGTTGGAAGTCGCTCTACTCAACGAAGGTTGAGTATGTCGAGCGAGAAGTCATGCGCATGCGTCATGTGAAAAGTTTACCGATGCCAAGCAAAGGCGATCCAGTCACGGGACGCACCGTGCTCTTTGGCAACAGCGATGTTGAGATGAGCGTGTGCGTGCCCGCTGAGGGCATGAAGTATCACTTCAAGAACGCGTCAAGCGATGAGTGCTTCTTCATGCACTTCGGAAGTGGCACGGTCTTCACGATGTTTGGCACGCTCAAGTTTGGCCCCAAGGATTACATCGTGATTCCGAAGGGCACGATTTATCGCATGGTGTTTGATGCGACGAAAGACGGCGAGAATGAGCCGCGTTTCTTGTTGATTGAAAGCGTGAACGGTTCGCACATTCTGCCGCCGCCGCGCTACATGTCGAAGAAGACCGCGCAGTTTCTTGAGCACGCGCCGTATTGCGAACGCGATCTGCGACTGCCCGAAATGCCGATGACCATCGACAAAAAGGGCGAGTTCGAAGTGCGCATCAAGAGCCGCGAGCAAGTGCACTCTTACAACTACAACTATCACCCGCTTGATGTCGTGGGTTGGGATGGTTGCTATTACCCCTACTGCTTCAACATCGATGACTTCAGTCCGATCGTTGGCAAGCATCACATGCCGCCGCCAACGCACCAGACTTTTGAAGCGCACAACTTCGTGATCTGCTCGTTTTGCCCGCGCCCGCTCGACTTTCATCCGCTTGCGGTGGTCGTGCCGTACAACCATTCGAATCTTGATAGTGATGAAGTGTTGTATTACGTTGAAGGCAATTACAAGGCGCGCAAGGGCATCGAAGTCGGTTCGTTGTCGCTGCATCCGCAGGGAATTCCGCACGGTCCGCATCCTGGCACGATCGAAGGCACGATCGGCATCACGCACACCAATGAGCTCGCGGTCATGTGCGACACATTCGCTCCGCTGTATCCAACGAAGGCGGCGTTGGCGTTTGATGATTTGAGTTACCCGCAGAGTTGGGAATCGGGCTGGACGCCTGAGAGTGTTGTTGCGTCGACACAAAGCGCAAGTTCGAACGGGACAGCGTCTAGTAAGAAGCCTGCGAAGAAGGTCGCGAAGAAGGTCGCGAAGAAGGTCGCAATGAAAGCCGCGAAAGCAGCGAAGGGCGCGAACACATGGAACTGATGTCATCAATCGCAGCCGTAGCGCTCGTCACAGCATCATTGCTGATCGAGCCACCGACTGAAACGCCAGCAGTAGTGCCTCCAAGTACTGCGCCTGTTGCGAAAGAACCAACTGTGAAGGCACCACCAACCGCGATCGTTCCCACCAAGGACGACATCGTCGACACGGCATCGCAGAAAGATCTTCCGACCCAACGCGTCACCATCTTCGGTGAACAGTTCGACGCTGAGCTGTGCTTGACTGAAGAGTCGCGTTCGCTTGGCATGGGCGGACGCAGCGAGTTTCCCGCAACGACTGGTGCGGGCGCAACGATGATCTTCGTTCATCCACGACCGCTCATGCTGTCGTATTGGATGCGCAACTGCTTCATCGGTCTCGACATCATCTTCCTCGACGGTCAAGGCCGCATCACGGCGATGCACGAAGCGCCTGCTGAGAAACTTCGCACAAAGACCGAGACAAACGATCATTACGAAGCGCGGCTGTATCGCTACAGCTCGAAGCGTCCAGCGCAGTTTGTGATCGAACTTCCACTCGGTTCGATCGCGCGACTCAAGCCAAAGCTCGGGCAGCAAGTCAATATTGATTGGCAAAAACTCGTATTGCGCGCGCGCTGACTCTCATAAATTGCGTCTGGCGCGACTCTGTACTTGCGATGTCTTCAATCGCAGGACCACTCGAACATGCGACTAGCCGCCACGCTTTTCACCCTGACACTTTCACTGTTGCCTTCACTTGCACTGAGCGCTACGGCGTTTGCCCAACGAGAGTGATTGCGCGAACCCAAGGAAGTTCGCCCTGAAAACGGTGTTGCGAAACTCACGCTGCACGCGAAGACCGCAACGGTTGCGATTGGCGACACGACTGTCAGAAATGCGGTATCCGACGCGTCCTACATCCCTCCCACCGTTCGCGTAGCGCGTGGCGAATCGGGCGAGCGATCAGTACTTCAACATCGAACTCGGTGGCGCGCCGTTTTATGTCGTCGCGTGCGATGGCAATCCTGTGCCTGAGATGTTCAGCGCGACGCGCTTCTTGCTGGCACCCGCTTCCCGCGTGGAAATTCTTGTGACTGGCGCAGCCGTTGGTGAAACTGCCTTCACATCGCGGCAAATCCGCACAGGTCCCGCAGGTGATGGCTACGCCGCTCGTTCTTCCAATCAAACGCACGCAGGATCCATCAAGCACTCCCGTCGACATGCGTTCACTCACCGTCGACAACACGCGTGGAATCGTCTTCGACGAAACCGACAATGATTTCCGCGTGAACAACCATGTGTTCGTCGGTTCACGCATCGACACCCGCGTGCCATTCGGAACGACCGAGAGATGGAAGATCACCAACGCGACGGGCGAACTCCATGTCTTTCACATTCATCAAACCGACTTTCAAGTCGTCGCCATCAATGGTGTGGAACAGCCATTCACGCGCCATCTTGATACGGCAAGCATGCCAGCGCTTGGTTCGATTGAAGTCATCATTCCATTTGCCAATCTGTGCGTGATCGGAAAGTTCGTCTATCACTGCCACATTCTCTGTCACGAAGATGGCGGCATGATGGCGTCGATTGAAGTGTTTGACCCCGCAGCCCCTGTGGCAACTTCGGCTGTTGACCCGACCAACACGCACGACACGGTTCCCGCAGCAAATCCCCGCGCAATCGG
>QWPU01000022.1 GCA_003671065.1 Planctomycetota bacterium
CTGCATCAATCAGTCATCTTTCTCCCCTCCGCCCCGTCCGCTCAGAAATGACCGAACGGGGTTTTTCTTTACCTGCTCGTTCCTTGCCTGCTCGGTCCTTGCGCAAAGCGGGTTATGAAAGAAGCGCAGCACGAATCGCTTCAGAAATCGCAATTGGCTTGCGAGTCGAGAGATCCACCAACGCCCAGCGACTTTCAGCGCGAACGACTGGAGTTCCGTCATCGCGTCTACTGATCACAGTCTTGCGCGTGAGACTCGTGCGGCCGAGTTTTTCGATCCATGTTGCGAGAATCAACTCGTCATCAACAAACGATTCGCCGAGATAGTTAATGGTGTGGCTCGCCACAAACCACATGCGACCTTCGCGCGCAAGGGTCTCTCGCGACGCTCCCGCCGCGTGGCCGTGATGCTCGGCGAGTTGATCGATCCAACCGAGAATCGCGATATTGTTTGCGTGCGGGACAAGCGCGCTGGTTTCATCGCTCTGCACGCGGTGGGCTCGCGCATAGACGCCGTGCTCAGGCAGTAGCGACTTCGCGCGAATGGCGGGAGTCAGCGCGTCGCACGCAAGAGTTTCGAGATCAAAGACACGCATCGCGCTCGAGCGTAGCATGGCGCGATGGAGCCAACGCAGCCTGATACACCACCGCGCCACCTTGATGTTGATCGCGCGCAAGGGCTCACGATTCACTGGGATGAAGTCGTGCAGCACACACTGTCGGTTGCGCTGTTGCGCCGCCATTCGCCGAGTGCTGATATGCGCGAGCTTCGTGCGGAAATGAAGCGCAATCCCTTCACGGTGGTGCCTTCTAGCACTGCCTCTGGACCGCTGCGAATCGAAGCCGTCGAGCCCATCGGTCATTACGCGGTGCGCATTCGTTTTAGCGATGGGCACGATACGGGCATCTACACCTGGCGCTACCTGCGCGAGCTCTGCGCGGCGCATGTCAAGCCGTCGTAGTTACACTCAAAGGTCATGATGGCTTCGAATTCTCAAAGCGCGCCGAACACGCAGCAATGCCCGAGCCCTGCCTTTCACGCGGGTGATTTTCTTGTAGCGCGCGTTGATGAAACGGGCGCCGCAACATGCGTTGGTCTTGATCCAGTTGTTGATCGATTGCCAGCAGCGCTTGCGCCAACTGATGCGAACGACTGCGCTGCATGCGCGCGCGCGATCGAAGCGTTCAGTTGCGAAGTCATCGAAGCGGTGCGCACGGAAGCCGCGGCCGTGAAGATTCAAGCGGCGTGCTACGAGCGCTACGGTCCCGATGGATACGCAGCGATGTGGCGCGTGTTGAGCGCGGCGCGAAGCAGCGGTCTTGCCGTCGTGCTTGATTTCAAGCGCGGTGATATTGGAATCAGCGCCGAGCATTACGCAGCGAGCGCGCGCGCGGCTGGCGCGCATTGGACAACCATCAGCGCGTATCTCGGCGCGGATGGAGTGCTTCCGTTTCTTGCTGAAGGTTGCGGCGCGTTTGCGCTGGTTCGTACGAGTAATCCGTCGGGGGACGCGTTGCAAGCGCTGCCGCTCGCGTCTGGCGAAAGTGTCGCGCAACGCGTGGCGCAACTCGTTGATGAGTTGGGGCGCGCGACGATTGGCGTGAGTGGTTTCTCAACGCTCGGCGCAGTTGTTGGTGCGACGAAACGCGGGGAGATCGCGGCATTGCGAGCGCGTATGCCGTCCAACATCTTTCTCGTTCCTGGCTACGGCGCGCAAGGCGGAACTTCGGATGATGTGCGCGCGTGCTTTCGCGAACGCGATCGTGGTGCGCTGATTACGGCGAGTCGAAGTGTGCTGTATCCGAAGGTTGCGCTTGGATCCTCGTGGCAAGCCGCGATCCGCGATGCCGCGCAAGTGTTTGCTGCAGAGATTCGCGCCATCACTTCAGGAGACGGCGCGTGAAGTTCAAGAGCCTCGTGTTTCCGCTGCTGCTGATTGCGCTTGCGGCGGTGCCCGTATTGCTTGCACGCGGAAGAGAAAGCAACAGCAACGCATTGCGGCGCGTCATCATTTACACGCCGCACAACGAGCAGATTCGTTCGGAGTTCGCGCGTGGCTTTGCCGAGTGGCACCTGCGCAAGTTCGGCGAAGACGCAGAGGTCATATGGAATACACCAGGCGGAACCAGCGAGATTCGGCGCATTCTTGATGCGAATGCTCAAGCGGCGCTGCGCGAGAATCGACCCATTGGCGGCAACGCTGATCTCGTGTTTGGTGGCGGCAGTTATGAATACGGTCAACTGAAACTTGAGATTCGCGTGGGCGATGGTGCTGATGCACGCAGCGGTCGCATTCTGCAAGCGCCGTCCTTCGATGACGCGTATCTCACGGAAATCTACGGCGCGAACACGATCGGCGACAACACGCTCTACGACATTGACCACTACTGGTTTGGCGTCGCGCTGTCTGGTTTCGGCATCGTCTACAACCGCGACATCTTGAAAGACCTCGGAGTTCCTGAGCCGCGCATCTGGGCTGATCTCACCGACGCGCGCCTCGCAGGCTCGGTCACACTTGTGAATCCAGCGCAATCAGGCTCCGTCACAACGGCGCTTGAAGCGATCATTCAGCGCCTCGGTTGGGAGCAAGGTTGGCAGATCATTCGACGCATGAGCGCGAATGCTCGAAGTGTTGCGTCAAGCGCGCCGAAAGTTCCACTCGATGTGAGCGCGGGCGATAGTGCAGCGGGACCATGCATCGATTTCTACGGCCGCTATCAAGCGCAAGCGATTGCAACTGCGGGAGATCCTGATCGATTGGGTTATGTCGATCCGCTCGGTCAAACCGTGATTGATCCAGATCCCGTCGCGCTTCTTTCGAACGCACCCAACCGCGAAACCGCCGAGCGTTTCATTCGCTTTGCACTCAGTGATGACGGTCAAGCGCTCTGGCAGTTTCGCGTGAATGCGCAAGTTGGTGCCTTGAACGGACCTGTTGAGTTTGAACTGCGACGCATGCCTGTGCGACGCGACTTCATTGCGAAGTATCACAGTCAGTTCATGGATGATGTCGATCCATTCACGCTGGCAAGCGCAGTCAAAGATCCAGACAAGAACGCGCGCAGTTTCATCGCTCCGCTCTTTAGCGCGATGTGCGCAGACCGCCGAGATGAACTCGCCGCGGCGTGGAAAGCGATTTACACGCATCCGGCGTATCCGCACGACATCATCTTCGTGACTGCTGCGAATGTTGATGACGACGAGTTGACATCAATGCTACTCGCGTTTGATGCGATGCCGATTGTGACTGGTCCTGAGAATGTGCGCTATGAAATGAGTACGCGTGAAGGGCGCGCGTCAATCAAAGAGGGCTACCTCAAAGGCAAGTGGAAGAGCGCGAATCTTTGGCCAGAGGGCGCGACACCGATCGATGAACTTCGCCGACATTTTGGCTCGTTCTTTCACGAGCAATACTCGCGCATCATGCACACTCGAGAAGCCGCATGAGCATGCGTCGCGTTGCCATTCTCTCAATCGGTGATGAACTGGTGCTCGGACAAATTGACGACAGCAACGCGCGATGGCTTGCGCAACACCTGCAGACAATTGGTTGCGCACCGAGTGAGCGTCGAACTGTGACGGATGACATCACGCAGATTGCACGCGCGATGCGTGAACTCGCTGCGACGCACCTCGCGCTGATTGTGACTGGTGGACTCGGTCCAACGCGTGATGATCTCACGCGCGATGCACTGCTCGAAGTGGTCGATCAAGGCGGCGCGTTCGTCCAAGATGCCGACGCCATCGCGCACCTTCATGCGTGGTTTGAAGGGCGAGGTCGCGTGATGCCGACGACGAATCTTCGTCAAGCGTTGCGGCCCGCAAGCGCACGAATGCTGGCAAATCCGCTAGGAACTGCGCCAGGAATCGCCGCCACTTCAGCGAGCGGTTGCATGATCTTCTGCTTACCAGGACCGCCGTCAGAGATGCGACCGATGTTTGACGCGTGTGTTGCGCCGCTCATTCGCGATCACGCACATGTCGTGCTCACGGCCGCGTTGCACACCGTGGGTCTGGGTGAGAGTTCCATCGGTGAGCGACTGGGCTCACTCATGGCGCGTGATCGTGAACCGAGCGTTGGCACTACTGCGAGTGACGGAATTGTTTCGGTTCGCGTGCGTTCAAGCGGTCTTGAAGCAGACGCGCGCGCGGCGCTCGAGTCGACGATCAATGCGGTTCGCGAGCAACTCGGTGACATCATCTTTGGTCGCGAGGATGAAACTCTTGCTGCCGTCGTCGGCGCGATGCTGCACGCGAAACAACTCACGCTCGTCACTGCAGAAAGTTGTACGGGCGGTCTCATCGGTTCGATGATCACCGATGTTGCAGGATCAAGCGCGTTCTATTGCGGCGGATTCATCACCTACGAAAATGCACGAAAGACCGCAGATCTCGGCGTCGCTGTCGAGTTACTCGAGCTTCACGGCGCAGTGAGTCACGAGGTCGCGATGAGTATGGCCCGCGGCGCACTGCGCGTGTGTACTGCTGACATCGCGATCGCAACAACAGGCATCGCAGGTCCATCTGGAGGAAGCGTCGCGAAACCAGTCGGCACGGTTTACATCGCCATCGCATTGCGCGGATCAAGCGTGATCTCGCGCCGCTTCGCAATTCCGGGAGATCGCGCGACGGTACGCCGACGCAGTGCGCTCCTCGCACTCGCGTCCGTACGCACGGTCTTGCTCGGCGCGCCAACGAAGATTCTCTTGTGGGGTGAAGCGGAGGCGCCTCGTGTCGAAGCGCTGTGATTCATCAACTGAGGTAATTGCCTACATCGCGCTCGGCGCAAACCTTGAGGATCGCCTCCACACCATGCGCGCCGCAGTGCACGCGCTTGCTGCTGTGCCAGGCGTGCACATCCTCGCCACCTCAAGCGTCTATGACAGTCCGCCCGTCGGTCCGCCGAATCAACCGCGCTATCTCAACGCCGTGGTGAAAATCGCTACAAATTCGCCTCCGCGCGAGTTGCTGGCGCATCTCCTTCACATCGAACGGCAACTCGGACGCACCCGCGAAGCAACGCGTTGGACCGCCCGCACCATCGATCTCGACCTCATTCTTTACAGTGACCTCATCCTCCATGAAGGCAGGAGCACGGACAACTCCGCGCCTTCGCTCGAAGTCCCGCATCCGCGCTTTCGCGAGCGCGCGTTTGTCTTACTTCCACTGGCAGAAATTGCGGCGTCAGTGTGCGACCCAGTCACGGGGGAACCTGTAGAATCGCTCCTTCGTGCTTGTCCTGGTCGCTTGGATGCGATCAGGGTAGGGCCGCTTGTTGATGCATCGATTCCAGCGTGAACCGTGCGCAGTAAGCGGGGGATCGGCTGCGCTAGCCGTCCTTCACATTGGCAGACGTGCGTTCACAATCCGTGAGTGCATCAAAGGCCGTGCGTGCTCGCCACGCTTGAAGCCAGCTTTGGAGACACACATGACTATGTATCGTTCGATTGGGCGCGTGTTTGGCGGAATGTCGGTTGCTGCGAGTCTTGCGTTGAGCGCCGTTGCGTTTGCGCAGGGTGAAATTGCTCCGCCAGCAGCAGGTCAAGGTGCGCCTGGCGAAATGCCGCAGTTCGAAATCCCGAAGGTCGCCGACATTTCGGGTGACTTCACGGATGCGATGAAGACGCCTGAAGCGGTCAAGGCTGCTGAAGAAGCGCTCAAGAAGACTGCGAAGTCGTACGCCGACGCGAAGTCGTACGCCGACACCTTCACCATCATCGTGGACATGATGGGCCAAAAACAAGAGCAAGCGATGTCTGTTTCGCGCGACACTGCGGGCACGCGCATCGACATGGGACCAAACTCGATCACCTCCGTGAACGGCAAGGTCTACATCGCGAACGCTGATGAGCCAACAAAGTTTGTCGCGTATCCACTCGCAGGTTCCTTCCTTGCAACGCTTGAGAAGGAACTCGGCGGATTCAATTTGCCACTTCCACGCTGGGTGCTTGAACCAGGTGAAGCGAAGGATGTTGCTGCAGAACTCGCGGGTTCGCTCATGCCAGGCGCGAAGATCGTTGGCTTTGATAGCGTCGGCGGCCGTGTGCTGCTGACTGGCGAAGGCGCGAGCGTTGCGGTGTTCTCGATCGATCCAACGACGAATCTACTTTCGGGCGCGAAGTTGAACATGGCGCCTCCAGGAGCTCCTGAAGGATTCCTTATTCCGCTGACAATTCTGATGACGCCTGTTGTGAGCGATGCGCTCGCCAAGCCAGTCGCGTTCGATGAGACTGGCAAGACCGCAGTCAAGTCGCCTGACGAACTTGCTGGTGATGCACCAGACTCGCCTCAAGATGAATCCATCAAGGTCGGCGCCATTGCTCCAACTTTTACGCTCACTGATCTTGATGGCAAAGAAGTGAAACTCGCTGATCTCGCGGGCAAAGCAGTCGTCATTGACTTCTGGGCCGAGTGGTGTGGCCCATGCAAGCGTGGTCTTCCGCATGTGAGCGAGTTCGCGAAGTGGGCCAAGGAATCAGGCAAGCCGATCGCTGTCTACGGCATCAGTTCGTTCGAGCAGAAGAAGGGCGACGAGCGCGTAAAGAGCGTTGCGGCCTACTGGACAAAGAACGCGTTTGTGATGGGTTGCCTCATCGACATGGATGACGCGGTCATCAAGTCCTACGGCTTCAACGGGATTCCCGCGACTGTTGTGATTGGGCCTGATGGCGTCGTTGCCGCGGTGCATCAAGGCATTGATGGCGCTAATCCAGCGAAGATCATTGACGAGCTCAAGGCCGAGTGCGAGAAGGCACTTGCGCCGAAGGCAGGTTGATGCGTCTGGGATGACAGCATTCGCACGCAGAAGTGCATCGAAAACAATTCACCACCGCGCGCAGATTTCTGCGCGCGGTGGTTGCTTTTAGGCGAATGACATTGCATACAGTGGAGGCTTCACATTGGAGACCACCATGACTCGAGCGCTCATTGCCCTCGCCACTCTCGTTCTCAGCCAACAGGTCAATGCGCAAGCGCCTCCAAGCGCGAAGCCAGTCGTCGTTGATGCTGCGAAAGATGCTGCGAACGCCGAAGCCGCGCTCAAGTCGATCATCGAGGTGTATCGAAGCGACAAGGGTCTGCGCGTTGAATCCAAGGCGAGCACCAGTGCAGTCAAGGGTGAAGCGGTCGGCAAAGGGACCGAGGTTGATGCCACATTCGTCTTCACATCACAGCGCCGCGCGGTGATGAACTTTCGCAAGTTCGAACTGCATATTGGCGGTGGAAAGATCGTCGCAACGCACGACTCCAACGCGCTTGCGTACTTGGAAGTCAACGACAACGGCTCACCGTATTACCAACTCTTCAACGCCTTTCAAGCACTGCCGTTTCCTGAACTCGCGCTCGCGCTTGGTGAAGATGATCCCACTGAAGTCTGCATGCAACTCATGCCGCAGATCCCGAATGTGGTTCCAACGAGGGTCGAGCAAGTCGAAACTGAAGGACAGGTCTACGACATGTTGGTGTTGCTGAGTGATGATGGCAGCGAAGAGTTGCGCCTCTCGTTTGACCCTGACACGAAGTTTGTTGAGATCGCAGAAGGCGTGCTGCGCGGTGGACCCAATGCTGAAGCGGGTTCGGAACTGAGGTTCAGTGTGACCTCGAAAGTCTCGCGTCCGAAGGAAGCGCCGACAGATGCGATGTTTGTTGTTGATGTGTCGAGCAAACAGAAAGTTGATGGCCTCTCGGCGCTGATTGATAAGCGTGAGGAAGCAGCGGAGGACAAGACTGTCGCGGGGCTGAAGGCTGGTGAGCCTGCGCCCGAGCTCGTGCTGCCTCGCGTTGGTGAAGCGGGCGAGTGGTCTTTGGCGGCCGCGCGTGGCAAGCCTGTGCTCGTTGATTTCTGGGCAACATGGTGCGGTCCGTGCGTTGGCGCGATTCCTGAATTGGACAAACTTGCCACTGAGTTCGCTGGCCGAGTTGAAGTGGTCATGGTGAACACGGGCGAGCAAGGGTCACGCGAGGAGCGTGAAGCGCGCATTGCCGATGTGATGAAGAGGCGCAATGTGGGCTTGGACAGCGCGCTGAGAGGCGTGCTCGATCTTGATGCTGCTGCGTCGCGCCGCTGGCTCGTGCGTGCGTTTCCAACGACCTTTCTCATTGCGCCTGATGGGACGATTGCGGGCGTGTGGGTGGGCAGTTCGCCAACTTCGCAGAAGGAGTTGCACGCGAAGCTCACGGAACTCACGGCGGTGAAGACTCCCGCAACTTCCGTATCGCCCGCAATTCCTGCAGCGAAATAGCAAGCGCCGTAACCTCTCATGACGATCCTCTGTTGATGTCTGATTCGCCGCTCTCAACGCACGCGCACTCCACAAGCCTTCCGTTGCTCGAGCGGGGTGATCGTTTGGACGCGCGGCGTGTGCAACTCTCCACGCGACTGCGCGGCATCGCTCAAGCAGACATCCGTTTCGGTCGGCATGACCGCATGCTCTACGCGACTGACGCGAGCATTTACCAAGTCGAACCGATCGGCGTCGTTGTGCCGCATTCTGTTGATGATGGTGCGCGAGTCGTGCAGTTTCTCGCACGCGAGCGCGTGCCGATGCTCCCTCGAGGCGCGGGTACTGCGCTTGCGGGTCAGAGTGTGAATGAAGCGGTCATCGTTGATTTCTCGCAGTATTGCAGGGGAATTCTCTCGGTTGATATCGAGCGGCGTCGCGCGGTGGTGGAGCCTGGTGTCACGCTCGATCAACTCAATGAACGACTTGCGCTCGACGGACTCATGTTCGGTCCCGATGTCGCGACGAGTTCGCACGCGACGATTGGCGGCATGATCGGCAACAACTCTGCGGGCGCGCATTCGATTCTCTACGGCCGCACCGTCGAGAATCTCATCGCACTTGAAGTCGTGTTTGCTGATGGAACGCTGCATCGACTTGAAGAAGGCAGTTGCGATCACGATCCCCAACAACGACGAATCGCTGTTGAACTCAGCCACATCGTGTTGCCACTTGCTGCTGAGATTCGCGCGAAGTTCCCCAAGATTCTTCGTCATGTTGACGGCTACAACCTTGATCTCTTGCTCGATCAACTCGAGCGCTCTACGCCAGGAACCTATGACCGCGTGAATCTTGCGTTGCTGCTGTGCGGCAGCGAAGGCACGCTTGCGACAACGCTGCGCGCTGAACTCGCGCTTGTTGAAAAACCGCGTGCGCGCGGCCTCGCGATTCTTGGTTTTGCGAGTGTGCGTGAATCGCTCACACATCTCAAAGCAATTCTCACGACGAAGCCTGCGGCCGTTGAACTCGTTGATGATGTAGTCATCGGTGTCGCGCTGCGCAATACGGAGTACCGACCGTATGTCGACTTGCTGCCCAAGCCCGCGTCAGGCGAACTCGGCGCTGTCTTGTATGTCGAGTACTTCGCGGATGATGATGCTGCGTGCTCCGAGCGCTTTAAGGCATTGCGGGACGTGGTGCCTACGGGCGCGATGTCAACATATCTCGGGGCGGCTGAGCGATTGAAAGCCTGGAAGTTGCGCAAGGCTGGCGAACCGTTGCTCCACGGCGTTCCAGGTCTGCGTAAGCCGTTCACCTTTGTCGAAGACACCGCGGTCGATCCCGCGAAACTCCCTGATTTCGTCGAGGATTTTCGCGCAATCGTCACGCGTCATGGCACGACCGCTGCCTACTACGCCCACGCGTCGGTCGGTTGCTTGCACATTCGTCCGCTCGTCGCGATTCATGATCCTGCTGATCGCGCGCTCATGGTGAAGATTGCAACCGATATCGCCGATCTTGTTGCGCGCTACGGCGGCGCGCTCAGTGGCGAGCATGGTGATGGTCGCGTGCGCTCACCGCTCTTGACGCGTTACTTCGGCGAGGTCTTGTGTGACGCGCTGCGAAGCGTGAAGAAGGTGTTTGATCCGCACGCATTGCTCAATCCTGGAAACATTGTTGAGACCGATCGACCTGAGCGCATCATCGAACATTTGCGCGTTGAACCAGATGGTGCGCATCTAGTTGACGCTGAAGTGACGACTTTCTTTTCATATGAACGCGAGGGCGGTCTCACCCACGCGGTCGAAAGTTGCAACGGCGCGGGCATTTGCCGTCGAGTCAGCGGTGGCGTGTCGATGTGTCCGTCATATCGCGCCCTCAAAGATGAACGACACGCCACGCGCGGACGAGGAAACGCGTTGCGCCTTGCAGTCACGGGACAATTGTCGCACGCTCGTTGGAATGATCCTGAGGTGATCGAAACACTCGACCTGTGTTTGTCGTGCAAAGCGTGCAAGACCGAATGCCCTTCAAATGTCGACATCGCGAAGTTGAAAGCGGAGTACACCGCGCAGCGCTACGAGCGTTTCGGCGTGCCGTTCGCCGCGCGTGTATTTGGTCGAGTGCGAGCGCTCAACGCACTCGGCTCGCGCTTTCACGCGGTCGCGAATGTCCTCAACGCGACACCGCTCGCGAAAGCACTCGCGCACGCAATTCTTGGGATTGATCCACGCCGATCGATCCCCGCATTCGGCGCGTCGCTCTTCACATGGTTTCGTCGGCGCGAGCCGAAAAACGCTGAACGCAGCGTCATTCTCTTTGGCGATTGCTTCGCCGCGTACAACGAACCAAGCATTGGCCAGAGCGCCGTCACACTGCTCGAAGCGTTTGGCTATCGAGTCGTGCTCGCCGATGTCGGTTGCTGCGGACGCAGTTTGATTTCAACTGGACTCCTCCGCGAAGCGCGCAGCGAGATCGCGCGTGCGGCGGTGTCACTTGAGTCATTGCTTCAGTCAACCAAGGCCGACGCGGTGCTTGTGCTTGAGCCAAGTTGCGCGAGTGCGTTGCGCGATGACTGGCTCGAACTGTTGCCTGAGGGTTGCACCCCTGATACACAGGCGCGTCGAAAAGCGTTGGCCGCGAAGACCTTTCTCGTTGAAGAGTTTCTCGATCGTGCATGGGATACGCATCCAACCCGTCCGACGATCAGTGATTCAACCGACGCAGTCATGCTGCACGGTCACTGCCATCAAAAGGCGCTGTGGGGAAGTGAGAGTTCGGCGCGTTTCCTTCGTCGTCTCTTTGGCCAACGACTCGAAGTGCTTGACACAGGCTGTTGTGGCATGGCAGGAAGTTTTGGCTACACCGAAAAACACTACGACCTCTCGATGACTATTGGTGAGGAGCGTCTCTTTCCCGCCGTCCGAAAGGCGGAATCCGCCGTGATTTGCGCGCCTGGCACGAGTTGTCGCCATCAAATCCATGACGGCACAGGACGCGACGCGTTGCATCCGGTTGATCTCGCAGTCCGCGCGCTCGGACTGTGAGCGGGGGGCCCTGTAGGGCTGTGCTAGACTACGTTGATGACTGCTTCAACCCAGCCCACGATCGACGAGACCGCGCTTTCGGACCTTTCGAACGCCAAGCTACTGTTGGTCGACGACAACCAGCAAAACCTCGAACTCATGCAGGCCTATCTCGAATCGTTGCCTTGCACGGTCACTACCGCGCGCGACGGACTCGAAGCAATTGAGGCGATTCACCGAGGAAAGCCCGATCTTGTGTTACTCGATGTGATGATGCCCAAGATGTCGGGGTTCGAAGTCTGCCGCAAGATCAAGAGTGATCCAGCGACGCGCGACATCGTCGTCATCATGGTGACCGCGCTGCATGAAGTTGGCGACCACGAACGCGCCGTTGAGAGCGGCACCGATGACTTTCTCAGCAAGCCGGTGAACAAACTTGAGCTCGTCACGCGCGTGCGAAGTTTGCTTCGCGTTGCGCTCCTCAAGCGCAAGCTGACTGAGCTCCTCGCCAACCAGTAATTCGTTGCACACAACGCGAGGCCTCTGCCGATGACTTCAGTTCACCTCTGGAGGTCATCTTTCGTGCAACAGAAAAATCGAATCATCGACGAGATCTGCGAAGTGAATCCCAGCGCCCAACGCGGCTGGTTAGACATGTTTTCACTTGATGAACTCGAGCACTATCGCGCGCATCTCTTGACGACGCTTGAACCACCGTCGACCACTCGATGGGTGCGGCGAGGTGATGTTTCAGCGATGGCGATGCGCGAGTGTGCATGATCCGTGCATGATCCGTGCATGATCCGTTCATGACGCCTTAGTTGCTCGACGCCTCAGTCGTCTGCGCTGAACTTTCGCCCACCGCAAACGGTGCATCGGGTCCGCGCTCTTGGCTGAGCGTGACTTCGATCGGATCATCCAATTCGTCTTGCGCCACATGAATGCGTCCCTGTCGAACCAGTTCAAGCAGCGCAAGAAAGAGTCCGATGCGTTCGCTGTGGGTGCGGCCTTCGAAGACAGTGCCGAGGAACAATCGATGGTTTCCACTGCGGGTGAGACGATCGACCAAATCATCTTGATGAAGCGAAATCGGAGTGTCGTCGTACTCGACCATGTGGTCGCCGATACGCGTGATGTCGATCGAAGCAGCGATGCGTTCGAACGCGGCGTAGAGATCTCCGAGATGGAGGTCTTCAAGCTCGAAGTCATCAGGCTCGACGGCGTCGTCTTGCGTTGCATCTGCGTCGCTCGTCACCGCAGCGTCCGTAACAACCGCCTCTTCCAGCGCCACTGCACGCACACGAGCAGCGCCTCGTTGCGCGAACTCTCGTCGACGCGCTTCAAGCACTTCCGCCGCCGTGCGAAACTTCTGATAGGCCAGCAACTGACGGATGAGTTCCGCGCGTGGATCTTCACTGCTGTTTGCGGGCTTCGATGGATCAGCATCTTCTTCAGTGGGTGCAGGTGCGAGCGAGCGCGACTTGATCTCGACGAGTGTCGCAGCCATCACCAAGAACTCGCCCGCAAGGTCAATGTCTACGGTCGACAATCGACGCACATATTCAAGGTAGTGGTCGGTGAGCGTGTGAATTGGGATCTCATGGATGTCGACTTCCGCGCGCCGCACAAGAAAGAGCAGCAGGTCCAGAGGGCCTTGAAACACGGGTAAACGGACGAGCCAATCGTTTTGCGACATCGCTTGCAATCTACCACGCGCGGCTGATGCGTTTCAGTGCATGCAGAAGGTCGTACACTCTGTCGATGGCTCAACACTGCCCGATCACCGCCGAGCGCGACCCGCACATTCGCGCCAATGAAAGCGCGTTTCTCTGCGAAGTGCTCCGAACTGAAGCCGCCGCAGTGGCGAGTTTCGCGACCCGCGTTGCCAGCGGTGATGACGCAGGGTTGCACGCGGCGCTCGATCTTCTTGAAGGCTGCAAGGGTCATGTGGTCGTGAGCGGTATGGGGAAATCGGGTCTTGTCGGCGCGAAGATTTCGGCGAGTTTGTCGAGCCTGGGACAGCCTTCGCATTTCGTCCATCCAGCGGAAGCGGTGCATGGCGATCTCGGTTCGATTCGCACTGATGATGTGGTGCTTCTGCTGAGTTGGTCGGGTGAAACGCAGGAGGTTGTTGCGCTCGCTTCGATTCTCAAGATGGACGGTATTCCAACAGTCGGGATGAGCGGCAAGTCAAAGTCGAGTCTTGCGCGCGCGTGTTCGGTACACATCGATCTCGGTGACATCACCGAAGCGTGCCCACTCAATCTTGCGCCAACGGCTTCCACGACGCTGACATTAGCGGTGGGTGACGCGCTTGCGCTCGCGCTCGCGAGCCGACGCGACTTTGGCAAAGACGATTTTCATAAGCACCATCCAGGCGGCATGCTCGGCGCTGGTTTGCGTCCTGTGACGGAAGTGTTGCGCTTTCGTGTTGGGAAAAACCTCGCGGCGGTGCGCGACAACATCACTGTGCGCGAGGCGCTTCGTGCAGGTGGCGAAGGTCGCCGCGCGGGCGCGATTGTGCTGGTGGACAGCGAGGGCACACTCAGCGGCATCTTTACTGATGGTGATCTTCGCAGGCATGTGAACACGGGCTCGCTTGACGCGCTCGATGCCATTATCGCGAGTGTGATGACGCGACATCCTTCGCTGCTAACGGTTGATTCACTGGTGCGTGACGCGGTGCAACTCGTGCAAGAGAAGCGTCTTGATGAGATTCCCGTGGTGGATCGCGAAGGCAAGCCCGTTGGGCTCGTTGATGTGCAAGATCTCATCGCGATGCGCGTCGTTCGCGAGTAACTACTTGAGAATCACGCCGCGCGCTTCAAGCAGCGCAGTCACACGCTCGACGGCGGTGCGCAGTGCTGCATCACGCGCACCGAGCTCATGCATTGGAAGCACAAGATCCGCGTCAGTTGGTGATTCATATTCAAAGTCAACGCCAGGAACATTCTGGATCGCGCCTTCGGCAGCGTCGCGATAGAGCCCAGATGGATCACGCAGTCGGCAGGCGTCAAGCGTTGTTGAAACATGCACCACGGCGAAACGATCTGCTCCAACGAGTTCACGCGCGCGCACACGCACCGCCGCATCAGGCGCCGTGAAACTTGCAAGCACTACCAGTCCAATCTCATTCATCGCGCGCGCCACCTCCATACCGCGGCGAAGATTCTCCGAGCGATCAGCCTTCGAGAATCCAAGATCTCGGCTCATTCCCGCGCGTAATGCCGCGCCGTCAATCACCGCCGCAAATCGACCAGCATCAAAGAGGCGTCGCTCCAGTGCGCGTGCAATTTCAGTCTTGCCTGAGCCTGAGAGCCCAGTGAAGAGCAGCGTGAACGGTTTCTGACCTAAGCGCTTGTCGCGCTCATCACTTGTGACGACTCCACTCGAAGGCGCAAGGTGGCCGCCTTGCGGCGCGTCTTTCCAGTGGCCTTCGACTTCGCTCGGATCGAGCAACATGCCAGCACCTGCCGTAGCGTTGGTGAGTCGATCAATTAAAATAAACGCGCCAGTGTGGCGATTACGGGTGTACGCGTCGTAGACGAGCGGACGGCTCGTGCGGATCGTGACTTGCCCGATGTCGTTGAGCGCGAGCGTAGGGGCGTTGCTTCGCTCGAGCGTGTTCACATCGACGCGGTGCGTGATCGCGTTCACGACGGCAGGGGTCTTGTTCGCGCCGTGCTTGAGCAAATACTCTTTGCCAGGAACGAGCGGTGACGCATCGTCCATCCACACCACCATCGCGGCAACATCCTGCGCCACATGCGGCTCGCTACCAACATGCGAAACTTCGCGATGCACAATCATGTCGCCACGCGCGCAATCGATTTCATCAGCAAGCGTGAGCGTGACCGACAGTGGCGGCGTGGCTTCGGCAAGATCGCCATCAAATGTGACAATGCGCGTGACAGTGGAAGTCTTGCGACTCGGCAGCACCATGATGGTGTCGCCTGGTTTCACGCAACCGCCAGCAAGCGTGCCTGTGAAGCCGCGAAAGTCAAGATTCGGTCGATTGACCCACTGCACAGGAAAGCGGAAATCAACCATGTTGCGTCGACCTCCAAGTGGCACGGTGTCAAGGTGTTCGAGCAGCGTCACGCCGTCATACCACGGCGTCTGAGTGCTCGCGTGCACAACATTGTCGCCCTTGAGCGCTGACATCGGAATGAAGCGCGTATTGCGCGCAGGGAGTTTGCTCGCGAACCCTTGATAGTCACGCACGATCTCATCGAAGCGCGCCTGCGAGTAGCCCACCAGATCCATCTTGTTAATCGCAACGACAATCTCGCTGATACCAAGCAAACTCGTGATGTACGCGTGACGACGAGTTTGCACGGCGACACCTGCGCGTGCATCAACGAGCAAGATCGCAAGATCGCAGGTGCTCGCGCCCGTCGCCATATTGCGCGTGAATTGCTCGTGGCCAGGCGTGTCACCGATGATGAACTTGCGCGCGGCGGTGGTGAAGTAGCGATACGCCACATCAATGGTGATCCCTTGTTCGCGTTCGCTCTTGAGCCCATCAACGAGCAGCGCGAGGTCGAGTTCGCCGGACTGGGTTCCCATCGATTTCGAGTCACGCGTTGCGGCGGCAAGCGTGTCTTCGTGAATCATGTGCGTGTCGTGCAGGAGTCGCCCAATGAGCGTGCTCTTGCCATCATCGACCGAACCGCAGGTCAGAAATCGCAGGAGTTCTTTCGTTTCGTGTCGAGCGAGGTAGCCTTCAATGTCGCGCGCGATCATCTCTTGCTCTGCTGCATTTGAATCGGCGGGCATCAGAAGTAGCCTTCCTTCTTTTTCTCTTCCATACTGCCCGATGCGTCGTGATCAATCACGCGACCTTGGCGTTCGCTTTGGCGAGCTTGCAGCATTTCTTTGATGATCTCGGGAAGCGTGGCGGCAGTCGATTCAATCGCGCCTGACAGTGGATAGCAGCCGAGCGTGCGAAAGCGAATGACCTTTGTCTGCGGCGTTTCGCCGGGTTCCATCGGCAGACGATCATCATCAACCATGATGGGAACGCCATGGCGATACACCACAGGTCGAGGTGCTGCGAAGTACAGCGGCACGATGCGAATATCTTCGAGCCAGATGTACTGCCACACATCAAGCTCAGTCCAATTAGAGAGCGGGAAGACGCGAATCGATTCGCCACGATTGACTTCGGTGTTGAAGATGTTCCACAGTTCAGGGCGTTGACTGCGCGGATCCCAGCGATGTTGACGATCGCGGAAACTGAAGATGCGTTCCTTCGCGCGCGATTTTTCTTCGTCGCGTCGCGCGCCGCCAAAGGCCGCATCGAATCCGTGCTTATCAAGCGCTTGCTTTAAGCCTTGCGTCTTCATGATATCGGTGTGCTTGCGCGAACCGTGCGTGATTGGATTGATGCCGGCCGCGACGCCTTCGGGATTCATGTGCACGAGTAACTCAAGACCGAGTTCCTTGCCAACATACTCATCGCGCAACTTATACATCTCGCGGAACTTCCAACCCGTGTCGACATGGAGCAATGGAAACGGCGGATTCGCAGGGAAAAACGCCTTGCGCGCAAGATGCAGCAGCACCGCAGAATCTTTGCCGATTGAATAGAGCATCACAGGACGCTCGAAACTTGCGACGACTTCGCGGAAAATCTGAATGCTCTCAGCTTCGAGTTCCTTCAGGTGTGTGAGTTTTGTTGGTGAGAGCAAGCGAGTAGTCCGTAGTGCGCGGCGAGTGGATCGATAGAGTATCGTCCGAAGATCCGCAAGCATTCCACGAAAAATGAACGACTCGATTTCACCAACTTTCCCGAACGCCTCACCGAACGATTCCTCACGCGCGGCGTCCGTTGCAAGTCCCAACATCACATGGCACGGTGGCGCGGTTGCGCGCACGGATCGTGAACGGCTCCTCGGCCAGCGCGGCGCCACGGTCTGGCTCACGGGACTCTCCGGCTCAGGCAAGAGCACTATCGCAGTCGCAGTGGAAACGCGATTGATCGGGCTCCAACGGCTGTGCTATCGGATTGATGGTGACAATCTTCGTCACGGGTTGAATCGCAATCTTGGGTTCAGCCCTGAGGATCGCGCCGAGAATGTGCGGCGCACCGGGGAAGTGTGCCGAATCTTGGCTGACACTGGTGTGATTGCGCTTGCAAGTTTAGTGAGTCCGTTTGCTGCGGATCGTGAGGCAGTGCGCGCGTTGCATGCTGAGTGGAATCTGGCGTTCTTTGAAGTGCGCATTGATGTGGCACTCGCCGTTGCGGAGGCGCGCGATCCGAAAGGCCTCTACAAGAAGGCGCGCGCGGGTGAGATCAAAGACTTCACGGGAATTCACCAGCCGTATGAGTGCTCGACGAATGCGGAACTCGTGATTCGTTCGGATGAAATGAGTGTTGATGCAGCC
>QWPU01000220.1 GCA_003671065.1 Planctomycetota bacterium
GCTTACCTGCATACTGACAGTGGTAATCACCGTCGTACTTGCTCACGGTGTAGTCACTCTGCCCACCCATCCAAAACCACGCTCCCCCGCAGTGCTCGCGAATGGATTTCTTGAGGTCGGGGCATGGACGAACGGCTGTGCGTGCATCAAGAAATGTTGTCGCGAGCCATTCAAGCGCACGCGCTACTTCCGTCGGCGGTTCGTATGGCGTCTCTTCATCGGATTTCGAATTGAACGCGAAGACAAGCTCATCGGGATAGCGCTTCTTCGCCCAGTCGATGGCTTCGAAGACGGAAGCCACGCTCTCGGGTCCTGCGGGTTGCACATCGACGGGCGCGGACTTAGTGAGCGACTGTTCGCGCCAATACTCAGCGAGATCGCGCTCTCGTGCGAGTTCGGACTCCAAGAATTCAATGCGATACTGGCGCTCTTCGTTGGCGGCGACAAGTGTCTTGTTTTCACTCTCAAAGAGTTTGACGAGCTCTCTCTCGTCGCCCGCACCGCGGGCCGCTGCAACGGCTGCCTCGGTTTTCGCGTTATTGGCAAGCGCGTTGATCGTGGGCCAATCGAGATACTCGCGATGCGTCTGATGTCCTGTCAGGTCGCATATGCGCGTGAGGATCGCCTCCTTGAATTTGAATTCGTAGTTTGAGTCGTCACGGTCGTAGTCCCGAACACTCCCAGCTGCCCACACACGATGAACTTCGCCCGCATCCGTCAGTTGAAAGCGCGGCCAATAGATGCGCACCGCGCCATCCCAACATCCAAGATGCTGCGGAAGGTGATCTTGAAGTCGCCTCGAAGGGAAACGATTTTTCGCCACCACGACCGATGCAAGGCCTGACACCCAATCTGCGAGTTTGGCAGCATCGGTCAGTGGTCGATCGTCGATGTTGCAACAACTCACAAACACGATCGGATAACGCCGTGCAGGATCGAGAAGCTCCTCTACGAAACGCTTGACCTCCGCCTCGTCGGCTCGAAGTTCGCGCGCATTTGGCCCGACAGGAAGCGGCGTACCTAATCGCTTCAGACAATCCCTGACTATGCGGGGGCGTGTGCGCGCGCGATAGAGCGGTGTGGCCGCAACGTCGCTCGAAGAAGTCAAGTAGTTGGTCACCGACAGCCACGCTGAACACGCATCGTGCTGCACGCCGACATCGGTGATCCAGTTCAGCGTCGGCTCGTTTTCGTCTTGGATCCAATGTCGCATTCCCCATGCAAAGCCGCCGGGACGATCGACGAGGAGCGACTCGATTCTTTCAGTTTCTGAGAGTTTGATGGTGGCGCCTGTCGCGAGCGCGGCGGCATGTTCTGGGGAAACGGTCCGTCGCCACTCGCCGCAAAGTTGCGCAACCGTTTCGACGGTGTCTTCACATTTCTGAAGCGGGAAACATGTGCGGTAGCGGCTATGCATGTTTGATTCCTTCGGCACTCGATCTGAGTGCGGCGCAATTCGTCTTCACGATGGCTCCGTGGACATCGCCATCAGTTCCGCCACCTTCAAACTCATACTCGACACCGTGTGATCAATCGCGTTTCGATACGGCTGACGCACATAGCGCGGCGTGAGCGCTTTGCCGTCCTCGATAGGCACGATCGCAAGCACGAAGTGATTAGGCGCGTTGAGGCTTTGGCGAATCTGATTCGCGCTCACCGTCACTTCGGCGACACCGACGGTCTTGCCTTTGACTTCGATGAACATGAGTTCACCGGTGCGGACACCGTGCGCATCGAGGATGTGGCTCTCGATGTCGTAACCAGGATGATTGTGCGGCATCACTTGCGGATCACGACCGAGGGCGCGTTCGGCGGCGATGATGGCAGCCATCGCGAGCGCGTCGATCATGTCGATCTGTTCCTGCGTTGGGCGCGTTGGAAGTGTTTCGCCTCGGCGCTCGGCACTCATGCGATCAAGCAAGATCTTCGGTACGACGTAAGCGCCACTCTCAACAACAGGCATCCCCGCGGCAAACTGCATCTGCAGATCGATGAGCGCTAAACGATTTTCCATGCGCGCTTCAAGTTCTTCGCAGCGGCGCGCTGCCGCGTCGGCGTTCATCTTCGGCTGCTTGCCTGCAAGTTCTTGCTCGCGCAACGTCGCAGCGCGCGAAGACCAATGTTGGATTTCGTAGCCGAGGCGTTTCTTCACCGCGAGTCTTGTCGCCTTGAGTCGCTGCGATCTCTCGCCTTCTTCTTCGGCGCGATGCTGAGGCACGAGATGCTCGACTGCGTAGGCAATCGCCTTCATTTCGATGTGTGCCGAAAGTTCATCGCCTTCAAGCATTGCATCCGCGAGTTGCGCTTGCTCATCTGTTGGGACGAAGAGATCGATGTGCGGCGCGTTGCCCGCTGGCTCAACGCGTCCGTCCGCGAAGATCTTCACGAACTGCGCGCGCTTGCTCACCACGCGTCCTGTGCCGCCGTTGTAGTTGGGATCGCAATCGCGAATCGCATGCGAGAGTGTGACCAGTGCGTAAGGACTCTCGTCGTTGGTGTTGGGATCGATGAGCACTGCGCCTTGCCGCAAGAGATCGCGCCCATCTTCAAGCGTTGTGTGCATCGTCGCGTCGAAGAGTGCATGTCCGGGACAGATGAATTCAACTTTGGGCGCGCGATTTTCCTTGCGAAACGTGACGCGTTGGTAGCGCACAAGCACTGGCATGCGCGTGCCGAGTTGCAGCGCTCGTTCGCGCACGCGCGCGGGGACATGCGTGATCTCCCATGTGCCCTGTTCACGCGGCGCAATGTTTCCGCCGAGCGCGTTAAACGCGCCGAGGAAGAACTCTTCGATGTATCCAGGTTGCAAGCGACGAAGATTCGCGCGCTCCATGTCCTCGCGAATCTTCTGGAGCTTTGATGTATCCATGCTCTCGGTCGCAAGGCCTTCGGCGTTGATGGCGGCCTTCGCTTTCGCTGCTTCCGCGGTGTTGTCGACTCGTTCAAACAATCGCGCGCGAACATCCGGCTGTTCGCCGTATCGGATCGCTTCGATCATGAGTTCGCGCAACGCGCGCCCTTCGAGCATCGTGCCAAGAACATCGAAAACTTTGCCGTCGAGCGCTTCGCCAGCAGCCTTGAGTTTTTCGATCAACCGCAGATACACATCGCCTTCGCGCGTGCCTTCGGCGAGAAGGTTCCACAGATGGCAAACTTCCTTCTGACCGATGCGGTGAATGCGACCGAAGCGTTGCTCGAGTCGGTTGGGATTCCACGGCAAGTCGTAATTGACCATCAAGTGCGCGCGCTGCAGATTGATGCCTTCGCCCGCGGCATCAGTGGCGACGAGCACCGACACATCCTTCTCGTTTCGGAAGAGTTCCTGCGCCTTGCGTCGATCCTTGCGCTGCATGTTGCCAGAGATCGTGACGATCGCATCCTCGCGGCCGATGAGCCCACCGATCTGCTTGACCAGATAGTCAAGAGTGTCGCGATGCTCGGTGAAAATCACTAGTTTGCGCAACTGGCCATTCGCGTCCTGCATCTCTGGGTTGTTGAGAAGCAGTTCACGCAACTCACTCCACTTGCTGTCAAGACCCGAACGACGAACACCATCCGCCATCTCCTCAAGCCGACGCAGCGTTCCGATTTCGAGTTGAAGTTCCGCGATGGTTTGCGCAGCGGTTGCCTTGTCGGCAACTTCGCCTTCGGCTGATTCGCGGTCATCATCGGAGAGTTCATCGTCGTCAAACTCGGCGTCAAGACCAAGATCAAGTTTGCCCGTATCAAAGATTGCGACAGGCGTCGTTCGCTGCGCAATGCTCGCCTCGTTGAGTTCAGACTCGAGTCGCAAGCGTCGACGGCGCAACGATTGATAAATCGCCTCAGGGCTTGACGCGAGGCGGCGCTGCAACACGGTGAGCGCGAATCCAACGGCTTGCTTCTTGCCTTCTTTGAGCTGCTCCGCGCGATTGAATTCGTTGCGCACATACTCGGTGACTGCGGCGTAGAGATCCGCCTCATCGCCACTGAGCGCATACTTCGCGACATACGCCTTTCGCTCGGGAAACAAAGGAGTGCCGTCGAACTTCAGTAGCATCTCCTTGGTCATGCGACGCATGACGTCGCTCAGGCTGATGCTGTGAATGTCTTCGCGATACTTGCCTTCGAACTGATCGCCGTCGATGAGACTCAGGAAGAGTTGAAAGTCTTCATCCTTGCCGTTGTGAGGCGTCGCGGTCATCAACAGCAAGTTGCGTGTCGTCGGTCCCAGCATCTGACCAAGGCGAAAGCGCCGCGTGTACTTCACCTCGTTGCCGAAATACGTCGCCGCCATCTTGTGCGCTTCGTCGACGACGATGAGATCCCACTCACAACCCTTCAGCATCGATTGCACATCTTCGTCGCGCGAAAGTTTGTCGAGCCTGCCGATGACAAGTTTCGTTTCCTTGAACCAGTTGCCAGAGCCGGATGAAGTGAGTTTGTCGTTGGTAGCGATATCGAAACTTAAATTGAACTTCTCGTTTAGTTCGTCTTGCCACTGCTCGCCAAGCGATCCTGGTGCAACTATCAAGCATCGCTCGAGATCGCCACGCACCATCAGTTCGCGAATAAGAAGACCCGCCATGATTGTCTTGCCCGCGCCCGGATCGTCGGCAAGTAGAAAGCGCAGAGGTTGCTTCGGAAGCATCGCTTCGTAGACCGCTAGCAATTGATGCGGCAGTGGATCAACTGACGACGTATGCACCGCGAGAATGCGATCAAACAGCGCTGCGAGCGAAATGCGATAGGCCTCGAGCACGCGCCGAAATCGCGCGGGATCCGCGTCAAAGTTCCATGGGAGACCCGCAGCAATCACCTCGAGCGACGGCTCGCGATCACGAAACAACAACTCTTCGCGAGTGCGGCCCTTCGGGTCCTTGAACACAACAGTGAGCGCGTTGCCCACAAATCGTGACGAAACAATCCGAACTGCTTGGTTCGGAATGATTCCCCGCACTTCGCTGTCCACTGTGATCTCTTCGAGGGTCGCCATGGTAGGCGTTCAGTCTAGTTCGTTTCGGTCAGAGCGATATCTACCTCAGCAGGCCAATCTTCAGGTTTGAAATTCCTGAATCGATGGGCGTTTACTGGTGATTGCGGCGCGATCCTCGATCGATAGCGGGGAGCGGAACGCCCGCCGCAAGTGGAGGGAGTCGCTCGACGCTCAGCGGACGGCGTGGGGCGTGAGCTGCGCTAGCCGGCTGCTGCAATGGGCCTACGACTCACGAAAGTTTTGACGATTGGCCTTCGGCCGCGCGCGCGATGCCGTTGAGCATCCCGGGAAAGACGAAGCCGTGCAGTGGAACTACTGAGTACCAGTAGGCGATGCCGAGCAACCCCTGCGGGTAGAACGACGCCGTCATGACCACTTGTGTCCCCGAGCCCGATGCGCCCGCTGGCTTGAGTTCGAAGCTGAGCGAGGCGCGCCCTGGCATTTTCATCTCGGCCGTGA
>QWPU01000221.1 GCA_003671065.1 Planctomycetota bacterium
CTGGATGGGACTTCCCCCAACACAGAGTTTGTCGAGGCGAGTCATTGACCCCTTCGCGAATCTCTGAGTTGCTCGATGCCGCGGTTCGGCTTGCCTCGCGCGGGCATGGCAGAGTCGAACCAAATCCGATGGTTGGCTGCATCATCACTGACTCCACGGGGACAATCATTGCCGACGGCGCGCACCGAAGTTGTGGTGACGCGCACGCAGAAATCAACGCGCTTCGCGCGGCCGGCGATCGAGCGCGCGGCTCGACGGTCCTCGTCACGCTTGAACCCTGCGCGCACCGTGGACGCACTGGGCCATGCTGTGAAGCGCTCATCGCGGCGGGCGTCGCAACCGTCATCTATGCAGTCGCTGATGCAAATCCGCTCGCGCGTGGCGGAACTGCCGTGCTTCAGGCAGCAGGTGTTGAGGTCATGCAGTTCGATCATGCGAAGTCAACGGAGCTCTCGCTTCCCTTTCTGAAACGAGTTCGAACACAACTGCCGTGGATATGTGCGAAGTGGGCGCAATCGATCGATGGCGCGGTTGCACTCGCCAACGGCGACAGCCAGTGGCTGAGTTGCGAACGCTCTCGCAAACTCGTCCATCGCGAACGCGGCCGCGTCGATGCGATCATGACTGGAATCGGCACGGTGCTGGAAGATGATCCGCGGCTTACTGCGCGCGAAGTTCGTACAACGCGCAAGCAGCAGCGAATCGTGTTTGATCCCGATGCACGCACGCCTACGGATTCGCGTGTCCTCGATGGTGCTCTTCCCACAACAATTCTCGCACGGCGCGAAGGTGATCACGGCGTTGAATCGCGCTGCGCACAACTCACGGATGCTGGTGCTCGCATTCTGCCGCTCGGCGCGAACGACTCAATCATTCCGCCGTTACAGACCTTGTTCGCAGAAGGTGTTTCCACCATCCTCATCGAAGCTGGTGGCGGGCTCATCGGACGCCTCATGCGAGAACGCTTGCTCGACGAAGCATGGGTGTTCATCGCGCCACTGCTCGTCGCGGATGATGTTGCACGCCGATCTGCCCGCGGACTCGCGCCTGAAGTGCTCGCATCAATTCCACGAGCGCGCCTCATGAGCGTTCGAACGCGCGGGAGCGACGCACTGCTGCACTATCGCTGGACAACAGCGGAAGCGCTCAACGGCTAAGGGGTCGTCTCCTGCGGCGCGGCGACGAATCGCAATTCAGAAACATCAATCGGCAGATCGATGGCGCCGTGGATGCGAAGTACGCCATCACCATTTTCGAGGATGAATCCGCCGCTGCTCACACCGCGGGCAATGCGCACTGTGTCAAGCGGTTCGTTCGCGAAGCCGAGCAGTGTCACTCGCGCGCGCTCCGAAGCGATTGGATACGCAGCAATTTCAACGCTGCCAGCGCGAGTCATTGAGAGCGCCGCAAGCAATCGATCCACCGCCGATGCGTCCACCGTGCCAACTCGTTGCGGCGAAGCGGCGTCCGCGGCGCTTGTCACGGTCGCCGTCCATGATGCACTTTCACGCCTGAGCAAGATTCGTCCATCAGCAGAGACAATCTCAATCGCGCCGACATCGCGCGCACGCACACTGGTCGCCACCGCATCAAGCAATTGCTCAATCTTTGGAACGATGCTCGCAAGGTCGACGGCGGAAAGTCGCACGACACTCTCGCTTCCCTCGATCAGCCCGAAACGATCCTGCGCGCCGATCGACACTTCGCTGCCAATCAGCAATGATGTGCTGTGGCCTCCACTTTCGACAGTGAGTTTCGCAACCGCGGGCGCCAGCCCATAGACCGCGAGTTCCAAAGGCTTGTCGACAATAAACCCCGTCGACCGCGCGCGCTTGAGCGCATCAGCGAGTTCTTCGCAGGCAACTCTGTCCGCGCGCGAATGAATCGGTGCGTCGATCTGAAACTCACGCCCGACACGCGACAGCACGAATTCTCCGCCGTTGTTCGCCGCGCCTGTCGAGAGCGTCACTCGATCGACTTGACCGAGATCGACGAAGAGCTCGCGTCGGCGGAAATCTTTTGGATCGCGCTCCAATGCGTATTCGTGCAGCGTGCTATCGACAACTTCGAACGAGTCGACTGCGTTCGACGGTTCTATCACTCGCGCGTAGGCACGCCCTGCGAGGCTGCGTTTGCCCAACTCAACCACGGTGGTCTTTGCAGCAGCGCCGATCTCGAGAGAAGCCTCACGAATCTCGATGCGCCCCGCGCATGGTGCGAAGCCCGCGTTGGCAAGGGTCGCTTCCGCTGATGGTCCTGTACTTGCAACAGTCACGGTCCGTACAGATTCCGTTTTCAACAAGCGCGAAACAATCTGCCGCACCGCCCATCCATCCACGGGATGCTCAACTGGTTCTGTTTGCCACCATGACGCTCCACGGCGTTCGAAGTGGAATTGCTTTCCATCACGATCAAGTCGAACATCATCAACGCGTTCAGGATCGATCGAGCCTTGAGGAATGAAGAGATGCGGTGCGTTCGCAATCTCGCTCGGTGCGTGTGAATACTCACGAACCAGAAGCGCGAGTAGCAACGCGATCGCGATCATCACAACGCAACGCATCCACCTCATGAGCGTCCCTTTCGTCGCAGCAGCACGCCCGCGCCAAACGCGATCGGTCCGAGCGCGAGGAGCGCGCTGAATCCAATAGTCCACACCCGCCGTGCAATCGGTGTGAGCCCTTCGATTCGCGCAACCTCGCGGCCACTCAGACCGCTGTTCACAAGATCTTCTCGGTTGCCCAACCACGCGACACTCGCGAGGAGCAACTCGCGATTGCCAGGATTCATCAGCGCAGTTCTTCCGCCGCCGAGATCGATCGAATTGTCCGCGACACTCGTCAACAACCATCCACCACTCGCGACAAGTACGACGCGTTGCGTTTCGCTCTCGACCTCACGCTCTGCCAACACCACGACAGGAAGCGAGTCGTTGAATCGTTTGTGCGTTGGAACTTCATGAACGCCATCACCGTCGCCGCGCGTGTCGTCAGCCAGCCAACGATCTCCACTTGGCTCAACCGTCACCGCGACTTCACGCTTCACACCCGCGGGCGCAGGGTCAGTCAATTGAATCCGCATCGGTTGGTTGAACAGGATCGCGCGACCGCGCAGACGCAGCGCGACCGCGGACGATGGCACGCTTTCAATCATTTGCCAGGCGCGTGTTTGTGGCGTGCCCTCGGCGTCAGCTTCAAGCTCAAGGATGACTCGCCCAGCGTCTGCTTCCATTCCAAACGCGGACAACATCGACTGCCATGGATCGGGCTGTCCAAGCACCGCAAGCATGCTTCTACCTGCGGTCAACAGCACCGACTCGCCATCACTCACCAAGGTTTCAACCGCGGTGACAAGAAATCGCTCCTCACGCGAAAGATCAAGTTGGGTGCGCGCAAGTGCCGGCACAGCCACAAAGACTTGCGGACGACCTTCAGCTGCACGAGGCTTCTCGCCGCGGCCCGGCGTCCACTCCCGCACACTAAACCCTGCGCTCCGAAGCGAATCTGCGACGGCGACGAAATCATTGTGGTCCTTCTTCGCTCGTAAGAGTGAAGTCGCTTCGCAATGAACAAACACAACTTCAGGCATGACACCCGCGGCGATACTGCGAATTGCTCCCGACAGCACCTCTTCACCGCGGAAGCCAAAGCTGTAACTCACAAGGTCCGTGCCCGATGTCGCAGTTCTGCGCGGGAAGATTCTCCACGCGGGAACCACGGCGAGTTTTCCTCCGCCAGCCACGACCGCGGCTTCACCAGAGAGCAAGTCTCGGCCGAGCGTGTCGAATTCGAGCGCAGGGAGCGCTTCGAGCTCTTGTCGTGCGGATTGCATCTGAGTTGCGAGATCATCAAACACAGGAATGCGCGCAGTGAGCACATTGCGAACGGCGGACGGAATCGACGGCTGCGTACGCCATTGCCCGAACACACTCGCCGCCGATGCGAGTTGGTCGCTCCAGAGTCGGAAGCCTTCTGCGAGCGCGCTGCGTGCTCCTTCGAGATCTGGCAGCGGCCGCGCCGCGGTTGTGCGCGTCAGTTCAATGATGCGTGATCGAAACTGCTCGCCATCCGTGGCGATCTGTGCAAACAGCGCTGCGACTTGCTCCACGGTGCGGCGCTGCGGCGCGTCCGCGGGCAATAGCGCGGCGGCGGCGCGTAAACCCGCGGGTTGCCCCACGGCGTCTGCGCGGAACCCGTCGAAAGTCGCAAGTGCGCGATCCACGGTTTTGCTGCAGCGCGCGACATCGCTGGCGCGCGTTGCCATGATCGTCGCGAGCGCCTCTTCGAATGCACCGCTTGATGCAGGGTCGGATGGATCTATCCGCCGTGCGTCGATTGCTGGATTGGCGTCGTGAAAGCGCTCAAGCACTTCGTCGACTTGGCGCAGCACCGCGGGATCGGCTTGCGCGGCATCCACAAACAGCAGCACCTTCCAGTCGCCATCAAGACCGCCCAGAAGTTCCGTCGTTGCAGGTGCGAGGCTGTACGAACGCGTCTTCGTCGCATCGAGTTCCACGCGCAGTTTCGGCAGCGAAAAGAGCGCCACGATCGCGATAGCCGCCGCCGCACACGCCAACACGAAGATGAACGGCTCGATCCGCGCGCCAATGCGACCAACTCGTGTTCGAGCTGCCCGATCGCGGACACGCTCGATCGATACGGTTGCCGCCGCAAGCGCCACCGCGGTGATGGCGAGAAAATACACCACCGCCGCGCTATCAAAGAGCCCGAGCGTGAAGCTCTCCAACCGCCGCAACGGATCGACAGCCGCGGCGGTCGACGCAAACTCAATGGCAACCGCGCCCACGAGCACTCGTGAGCCAACTACCAACGCAAACCATGCAAAGAATCCGCCGAGAAAGGCCACCGCTTGACTTGCAGTCGTCGTCGAGACCGCGATGCCAATACTGGTCGCGGCCATACCAGCGAGAAGTAAGCCGAGGAGCCCGCAGGCCACCTCGCCGTAATCGGGCGCGGAGTACCACTCGAGAGGCAACACGAGCAAGCTGATTGGGACCAAGCTTGCCGCGATGAGCACGAAGCAACCCAAGGCCTTCCCAATCACCATTTCAAACGGGCTCAGTGGACTCGCGAAGAGCGTCTCCCATGTCTTCAAGCGAAACTCTTCACTGAAGGAGCGCATGGATAACGCGGGCGCGGTTGCAAACAGCGCCCATCCCGCCGCGATGAGCGCCGTGCGAAGTGTTGCTGGTCTCGATTCCTCAAATGCCCCTGCGAAGAACGCTGCTGATGCGACGATCCCAGAGATCATCAGCACAATCCAGCCTGTCGGAGAAGTAAACGCACTGCGTGTTTCGCGCTGGGCAACCGCGGTGATCCGCCGCATTGAATTGGCCGCGCGGGTAAACGGACCCGCTTCGGCGCTACTCGCCCGCACCGCGGCGGCAGAAGAAAT
>QWPU01000222.1 GCA_003671065.1 Planctomycetota bacterium
GGCTCTGGTGTAATCATCACGATGTAGGGCCGTGAAACGCGACCTTGCACCGTCGCTTCAATGCCCGCAGCGGTGATTTGCAGCGACGCAGTTTGACCAGCGCGCGCGTAATCAAGCGCCTCAGTGAGGACTTCCACCGACACACCGTCGAGCAAGAGTTTCGACCAGACATCGCTTGGCCATGACAACCCCTCGATGCCTTCCTTTCGGCGAAGACGAATGCCGTTCTTCAGTCTGCGCGGAGTTTCAGGCCTGCGCATGTTTCGCGAGTTTGGACCCGAATTGAAAGTGCTATTGCGAACAAACGAAGACGCAGGTACTCCCGAACTGCTGCCGTAATTCGGCGTGACGGGCACGCTTGGCGGTGGGGTTTCATCAGGCGCGCTCATTCGTCACCGTCCAGCGTGTCGCGGCGGAGCGTGAGCAAGTCGCGGAGTTGCCCAGTCGAAAGTTCAGTGAGCCATGACTCACCAGAGCCGATGATTTGCTGCGCAAGTTCGGTCTTCGCTTCAATCATCTGATCGATGCGTTCTTCAAGTGTGCCTTCGCTGATCATTTTGTGAACATTCACAGTGCGGTGCTGGCCGATGCGGAACGCGCGATCGGTTGCTTGATTCTCGACAGCGGGATTCCACCAACGGTCGTAATGGAAGACGTGATTGGCAGCGGTGAGGTTGAGACCAACGCCACCAGCCTTGAGCGAGAGCACAAAGATTGGGCACGATGGATCGTTCGATTGGAAGCGTTCGATGAGCTGCTCACGCTTGGCTTGCGGCGTTCCGCCGTGAAGAAACAGCGCTTCAGTGTCAAGTTCTTGCCGCAGCATTGCAACGAGCAGATGTCCCATTTGACGATACTGCGTGAAGACCAACGCACGATCACCGTTGGCGACAACCTCTTCAACCATCTCCATGACGCGCGTGGCTTTGCCCGAGCGCGACGAAAGTGTTTCGCCCGCGCGAAGCGTTGGCAGCGGAACTGAATCTTCGTGATCGGAGCCTTGTCGAAGGAAGTGCGCGGGGTGATTGCAGACTTGCTTCAACTTGACCAGCGCAGAAAGCACAAGGCCGCGGCGCTTGATGCCCTCAGCATTGTCAACCTTATTGAGCATGTCATTGACAACTGCGTCATAGAGCTGCGCTTGCTCAGAGGTGAGCGGCACATGATGGCGCGACTCAATGAGTGGCGGCAAATCGCTGATGACAGTTGGATCGGTCTTCAAACGACGAAGCACAAAGGGTCGCACGAGATGCTTCAAGCGCTCAGCTTGACGCCGATCCTTGTGACGCTCAATCGGTGCTGCGAAGCGACGGCGGAAATCAGCCATCGTTCCGAGATATCCAGGCGTGCAGAACTCGAGAATCGACCAGAGTTCGCTCAGGCGATTCTCGACGGGCGTACCCGTGAGTGCGATGCGATGACTCGTGCGCAACGCGCGAATCGACATCGTTTGTTTCGTCGGCGGATTCTTGATGTGCTGCGCTTCGTCAAGACAGACGCGTCGCCAATGCACGCGTTCAAGGCTGTCCTTGTCGCGCACAACAAGCGCGTAGGTCGTGAGCACGACATCAGAACTCAGCGCGACTTCGACAAATTTTTCGCCCATCGGTCGCTCAAGACCGTGGTGAATGTGCACAACGAGTTCAGGCGCGAAGCGATGGAGTTCGCGATTCCAGTTGCCAACGACTGACATCGGGCAGACCAGCAGCGTTGGACCAACGACTTTACCCGCTGCTTTTTGCCGCTCGTATTGCAAGAGCGCGATGAGCTGCACGGTCTTACCAAGGCCCATGTCGTCAGCAAGACATCCACCGAGACCGAAGCGATCAAGGAAGGCAAGCCACGAGAGACCTTGTTGTTGATAGGGCCGCAGCGTGCCTTGGAATCGCTCAGGCTGTTCGACTTCTTTGATGCGTTCATCGCCCTTGAAGCCGAGAAGTTCGCTCACCCATCCATTGGCATCGAGACCAAGAATCGGCAAACCTGTTTCAGGTCCATCGAGTCCGTTGCCTAACCGAATGGCTTGCATCACCGTCATTTCGCCGCCGGGATGCTCCTTCAAGAAGCGCATCGCGCCGTTGAGATCATCTGGACGAATTTCAATCCATTGACCATTCACGCGCAGCAGAGGCGCGCCTTGGCCAGCGAGTCGTTGAAAGGCATCGATAGAGAGCGTCTGGTCGCCCAGCGCGATTTGCCACGAGTAATTGACGAGGCTGTGCAGTCCAAGGTGGCTGCCTTCACCATCGGCGCCGTTGCCGCCACCTGGCGCAACCATGCCGTCGCCGCTGTCGATCAGCAGACGCGCGCCGAGGCGGCTTGCCGCTTGTCCCCACCAACTTGGCGCAAGCACCACGAAACCAGACTCCATGAGAATCGGGCGGAAATCGCGGAGAAATGCGTAGGCTTCGGTGGTTGAGAGCGTGATGCCCGTCGGAGTCGAGCCTTCGAGGGCGCGTTCGATGCGTGGCCAAATGCGCGCAGCGCGAGCGAGTTCAGCAAGCAGCACATCGCCCGCAGGTTCGCCTTCGCCGCCGAAACGCGCGAGGAGACCCTTGAGGCCGTCTTTGCCTTGCGCCCAGATTTGTTCCGCATCAATGACGACTGGTGGATCATCATTGGTGATAAGTTTGAAGCCGATCGTCCACTTGGCGCCGCGACCCATTTCGTCGCCGTCATCAAAGGAAGTCGGATCAGGTTCTTCAAGTTCGAAGGCGAGACGCACAAATCGCGACTCACTCGCGGCGTCGAGACCCGAGAGCCACTGGCGCGCGCCGCGCATGAGATGCGTGTCGCTGCTGCGCACACCAAGCACAGTGTCGCTCTTGCCAAGCAGTCCCGTCAGCCACGCGACATGCGGATCCACAGCGGGATCGCGATCTTCGATGGCATCGCAGTAACTCTCCGTTTCAAGGACGCGTCGAGATTCGGCGTCGACGAAACCAAGGAGCGCCGCTTCGATGATCGCCCACGGCTGCGTGCGGAATTCATCATCAACGCATCGCGCGGAACCTGGCATCGCCGCGAGAAGTGAAGTGAGTCGTTGCGAAGGCGCGCCATCAGCGAGCCACGGTTGCCACACAGCGCGGAAGCGGCCAGTCTTCTCTTGAATCAGTGAAGGAACGATGCGTTGATCGACAATGAGGTCGACTGCGAGCGCAGCGACCTCGCGCCAGAAACGCAACTCGTGACCTGCCTGCATCGACGGCCCGAGTGGACGCTCGTCGTCATGAGACGACAGCAGCATTCGCAGCGCAGCGGGAGTTTCGATCGCGAGCGCAGGCACATCAAGCAAAGCGATGTGCGAAATCGGCTCTTCACTCACACCGAGCGCATTGGCAAGACGATCGCTCGCAAGCGGCGTGACACCCATTTCCGTCATGGTCGCGGGGAGCGAAAGGCGAAGCGGGCTGGCTTCACTATGGATGTCATCGCCCGCAAACAGTCCACCTGCAATGAGCGCCCCGCGCAAACGAATGGCGTCACAGGCGAATGGATGCTTCACATGCTCCGTGGCCGTAGGAGCAATCTCCGCCCCTTCGAAGGTGGAAGCGGTTTGTAAAACTGCGACCGCTTTCGCGGCGAGCAATGCGTCCTCGGCCCACAAATGAAGCCGTTCCCGAGTCCAGACAGCGTGTAAAACAAGCATTGAGTGATGTGACTGGCGAGGGGACGAAGTGCACGCCGCGGGCGACCGCGACTGATTGCGCTGGGACTTGAACCCAGGACCAGCGGATTAAAAGTCCACTGCTCTACCAACTGAGCTACGCAATCGCGAAGGGAAACATTGTAACGAGCCCAACGGCCAATTCGACCCCTTTGCTCTCTTCGCGCGGAAATCGCAGTTTCTGCATCGGAAGTGAGGCGCGTCGCACAATCGGCACAGACCTACTCAACATCCCATCCACAGCAGTCGATAGGTAGGACTGCGGCTTGTTCCGCAGGAGTGCAGCGAGGCTACCTATGCAACACACAACGCCACACAATATGACTGCGTTCACCAAGAACTTTGACCGCGCAATCGGTTCGATCCGTCGATCCATTGTTGTGCTGGCGCTGAGCGTTCCGTGCCTCGTCGGCTGCAGTGCGATTTCGAATCTCGTCACGAAAGGGTTCGACTCGCCGCCAGAAGTGTCGGTGCCGACTCGCACTTCGGTCAACGCCGCCGCGACGCCTATTCCGACATCAACGCTCGCGGCAAGCGCTCCCAACGGTGCGGACGGCGTGAGCGCAAATGCGACGAGCGCGCCACTCACCATGCCAGGAGCGAGCGCGGGCGCCACTCGGCGTTCAGGTGGTCTACTCAGCATGAACAACGATACGAGTCGAGCAAACGACAACGGTCTGACCGAAGGCGGCGGAAACATCTCACAGGTGAGTTTCGCAGCAGAAGGCGGCGATTACGCGCCTGATGTCGACAGAACAGGCACTTTTATGGTGTTTGCTTCGACCCAGCACCGTCCGACTTTCGACATCTATAGAAAGAGCGTGGACGGTCGCACGGTGACGCAACTCACGACTGATCCGAGCGACGACCTGATGCCCGCGATCGCGCCCGACGGCACCAAGATTGCGTTTGCCTCTAACCGCAACGGAAACTGGGACGTGTACACGATGCCGATCACAGGTGGCGCGCCGACGCAGATCACAAGCGACGGCGATGAAGAAGTGCAGCCGACATGGGCGCCCGATGGTCGCCGCCTCGCGTTTAGTCGCAAGAACGGCCGCACGGGAACATGGGAGATTTGGATCGTCGACGCATCGACGCCAGGAGTTCGCACCTTTGTGTGCGAGGGATTTCTTCCGCGTTGGAGCCCCGAGGACACTAGCGACACATTGCTCTTTCAGCGAGCGCGTCAGCGAGGTGGTCGGCTTTACGGCGTGTGGACAATCGAGATCGTGAACGGCGAAGGAATGAACCCGACGGAGATCGTGAGCGCGAAGAACGCGGCGATCCTCCAGCCAGGTTGGTCGCCTGACGGCAAGAAGATCGTGTTCACCACCGTTGTGAATCCTGACGGCAATTCTGAGTGGCCTGAGCAGTCTGACATCTGGGTCGTCAACGCTGACGGCACGGGCCGCGTGGGTCTGACCAACAGCCGCTTCCGCAACATGCAACCGGCTTGGGGCGCCGATGGTCGCGTTTACTTCGTGAGCAACCGCGGAGGCCTCGAGAACATCTGGGCCATCGCTGTAGATGGCGCACGAAACGGCACGGGTTCGGCGGAGTTCGCAGCAAATGCCAGCAAGAAGGCGAAAAAAGACGCTGAACTTCCGACCACTCCTGCAGCCGTTGTGAAGGACATGACCCCCGACTTACTGAAGGCTGACAAGCTCGCGACCGTCCCTGATTGACCTCCTGTAGGACAAGCTGGCGACCTTGGCTTGCCTGTCCTGCTTTGGC
>QWPU01000223.1 GCA_003671065.1 Planctomycetota bacterium
GCTGCTCCCAGGAGTGCATCCGATGGCCATGGTCCAGTTGCTCTCTAAGCGCAACGAAGACTACTGGAAGGAAACCGTCACGAACGCGGCAGTCAAAGTGCTTTCCGCGCGCGAATACCTCGTCGCGGAACAGATGGCGCTTGGTTCCACCAATGCAGCGATCGCAACGCAGCTCAAGTTGTCGCCCAACACTGTCGCGACCTACGCGCGGCGCATCTTCCGCAAACTCGGCATCACGAGGCGCTCGCAAATCGCGCAGAGGATGCATTTGGCGCAGTGAGTTGAAGCACGCAAAGCACACGCGACTCATATCTCGCTCGTCGTGCACGGCGCTTCGCTGCGCCATTACACTTGGAACTCGCAAATCTAATTCTGATTCGTCCCACATCGAAAGGTCATAGGCATGTCCAACGCACTCAAGATCATCGTTCTGTTCCCTGTCTTCGCAGGCACCTTTTTTCCCATGGAAGGTTGCAAGAACGGACCGCCGCCGGTGATGTTGGTGCGGCACCTTCTGAAGCATGACAAGGAACAAGACTTGGGCGCCATCGCGCAGGGTTCAATGCTGCATCTTGAGAAGTCCGCCGAGGGAACCGCGACTGTGGGCGAGGACTTTAAGGTCTCGCTCAAATCGAAATCAGGCGATGGACATGGGTGGCAGTGCCGCACTCCCAACGATCCGCATCTGCTTGTCGATGCAGTATTCGAAACCGAGCCAGCGGGCGTGGTTGCAGCGGGCGATGACCTGCAAACCATCTATCACCTGCACGCGCGCGCCGCGGGCAAGGCGAAGATCAAATTTGCACTTGTGAGCACTACCCAACCCAACAACGCGCCGACGGAGACCATCACGCTGGAAGTGGAAGTCAAAGAAGCTAGTTCGAAGTGACTGCGGAAATGTCTTCAATGCTGATGCGCAGGCCTTCATCATCGTGGCATTCATTGCGAGGCCGAAGCTCCGTTGCACGCGTGAGTCCCAGCGTTGCCGCGGTGCTTGCGGCCTGCGCGCTCAGTGCATGCTCGTCGCGATCACAGTTGTGGGAGGCGAGCCTCAACGACATGGAAGCGAAGATTGATCGAAAGGTTGCGTGCGATGCGGCAACCACGAGTAATACGGCGCGCGAGAGTGACGATCCGAATTCGCTGGTTGCGCATCTTGGCGAAATCGAACGCGCGTCTGATGAAGAACAAGCGCGGATGATTGCGCGCGGGATTGATGCCGCGGTGCAGTCGGAGAGCGATGCGGAAGATGATGCAGGGCAAGACGCTGCCGTGACTGCGTCGGCGGAGTTTGTCCTCGGAGTTTCTCGCGTGTGGCATCTTGCTGAACTTGTTGCTGCGGCGCTTGAAGCAAATCCTGCGACGCGTGAAGCGTGGCAACTTGCGCGCGCGGCTGCAGCGCGTGAGCAATCAGCGTTGGCGGCGTACGGGCCTGACATCGGCGTGAAGGCTTCTGCCGATCTTTCCACTGAGCCCGGACTTTCGAACTCACCGTCAAAGTCCCTGATTGACACGGAGTTTCGCTTTGCACCGCAGGTGTATCTCACTTGGGTGCTCCTCGACTTTGGTCGACGCGATGCTGCGACTGATCGCACGCGCGCTGAACTTGCTGCGGCCAATCTCACGCATGATCGCACCATCCAACGCGTGCTCTATGAAGTTGAGCGCGGATACTTCGCGCTTGAAGCGATGATTGGTTTGCGTCTTGCTGCGGCGCAAGATGTGGAATCCGCGCGCAGCGTGCTCGAAGCAACTGAAGAGCGACTCATCCTTGGGCTTGCGACTCGTCCCGATGCGTTGATTGCGCGGCAGTCGTATGCCGAGGCGCTCTATCAACTCGAGAAATCGCGCGCAGATGTCTTTGTGGCCGAAGGTGATTTGCGTACCAGCGTTGGATTTTCAGCCAACCTCGCGATCCCGATCGATGCCACGCCTGAAGGCGAATTGCCCCCTGCGCTTGCGGTTGGTGTTGATGGCATCATCGACATGGCGCTCACACAGCGACCTGATCTCGCGGCGGCGGTGCTCGACTTGCGCGCGCGTGAAGCGGACATTCGTCGCGCTGAAGCGTCGTTCATGCCTCAAATTGATTTCGGCGGCGCGGTTGGTCCTGGCTATTACAACTTCAATGTTGAAGGACTCAGCCTTGAAGGCGAGGGTTGGGAACTGCAAGGTCGCGCGATGCTCGGCGGTTCGTGGTTGCTCTATGACGGAGGCGCGCGCGATGCGGCGCTTGCGCAAGTGCACGCGCAACGCTCTGCGGCAGCGGCGCGTTTGGCAGCGCTGCGTCTTGATGCGGAGAATCAAGTGTGGCGCGCGTACTTCGAACTGCAAAGCAATCGCGCGCAGTACGACGCAGCCAAGGCGCTTGTCATGGCCGCGAGTGATTCATTCGATTCAGTGCGCGAGTCGTATCAGCTTGGACTCTCCACCTTGCCAGAAATGCTTGATTCCGAGCGTGATTTGTTCGAAGCGCGTGCGCAACGCATTCAAAGTCGTGCGGACTTTCTCACATCGAGCGCGCAACTTGTCTTCGCATGCGGCGCGGGCGCGGGTGAGGTTGTGAGAGCGAGCGACCGTTAGCGAACCGGCGCGGCTGCATCCGATGGCGGAAACTCAGCAGCGCGCGCATCAAACGGCGAACCGAGCAAACCGAGTTGTTCGAGCATCGGATCGCGTCCGTCGGTCTTCACAATTGCGGTGACCGTCGCGCCCATGCGAAACGGATACTTCGCATCAAAGGGCTCGAGCGTGATGCGCACAGGAAAGCGTTGCGCAAGGCGAATCCAGTTGAGCGTTGGCTTCACATCAGGCAACGAATCCGCCGTCGCGCCATTGGCTTGATAGAGCGCCCAACCAATGCCTTGCACTGTTCCCTTGAAGCGATGTCCTGGATACGCGTAGACATACACCGCGACTTCTTGTCCAACTTTGATCTGCTCGATTTCGGTCTCGAGAAAATTCGCCATCACCCACCACTGCGAATTCTGCACGATCGAGAAGAGTGTGTCGCCAACCTTTACGAACTCACCGAGATTCGTGTTGAGATTGGTGACCCATCCATCGAGCGGCGCGCGCACTTCGCAGTACTGCATGTTGAGTTGCGCATCGGCAACTTCAACTGCAGCGGCTTCGAGTCGCGCATTGACATCGCCCACTTGACCGAGCTCGTTGCGCGCCTGCTGTTCACGCGCCTGTGCGCTGACGACTTCAGCCGCCGCCGCCACCACTGCCGCCGCTGCATTCGCGACCGAAGCTTGCGCCGCAGCGACATCCGCGCGCGCAGCATCGAGTTCGCTTTGCGCTAAGGCCACTCGATCAGCGGTCACAAACTGCTTGATAAGCAGCGGTTTAATGCGCGAAAGATAATCCGCCGCGTAGTCCATGCGCGCGCGCGCGGCGGTGACTTGCGATTCGCGTTCCGCAACCAACGACTCACTGCGTGCAATCTGCGCGCGTGTCGTGAGCACATCGGCCGCGGCCACCGCGATGGCATCGTTGAGTGCTCGCACATCAAACTCAACCAAGAGCAGCGCCGCATTCGCGCGCGCAAGCGCAACTTCATAGGGACGCGCGTCAATGCGATACAGCAGCGTGCCTGCTGCAACGAACTGGTTGTCGACAATCGGCAACTCGACAATTTGACCAAAGACGCGCGGCGCCATGCCGATCGTGTTCGCTCGCACATACGCATCGTCCGTGCGCGGATAGCGCTGCAACTGTTGCCACGCCACGATGATGCACACGAGCGCGGACAGTATTGCCGTCAGCGAAATCAGCGCGCCAAGGACGCGGCGCCAACGATCATTGCCTGAGGAATTGGAGTTGCTTGAGACAGGCATCGAAGATCAATAGCGAAAGAAGATGAGCCACGCCAAGCCGCCGAAGAGAATGGTCAACGAGACATAGACCAACGGACGAGCGATGAGATGACGATCAAGACCAAGTTGAACAAGCAGTGCGCGCGTGCCGATGGTGAGGAGCAAGCCAAGAATCACTGCGATCAGCCACGCGGGAATAAGCGCGCCGTCCACATCAAGATTCGGATTGCAACCGACGCACGCCATCGCGCTCACGCAAACACACATGAGAGTTCGCGCTGTGCTCAGCGCATTCTTGTCGAGCATGTTTGGAAGTCGTCGCATCAAGTAGTCGAGGGCGAAAGTGTAGCGGCGACCTCCGCGACAGTGCGTCCTGAGTCAGTGACTTCATTTGCGCAGTAAAGCATCTGATCTTTCCAGATGAACCCTCGCTGTGCATCGCGTTGCGCGCGCACAACGGCCTGCTCAACGAGACCCAAGACTTCGCGGCGATAGAGCAAGCGCGCCACGGTGTTTGCGTCACATCCATTCGCAACCGCGCACGCGCGCAGTTGCGCGGCACTCGGAATCTGGCAAGGAAGCGATTCATCAGCGCGCTCGGCAACGCGAAAGTACTCGCCCAATCGCTCGAAGTGCGCTGCGAGCGAACGCGTCGGCGCATCAAGCATTTCGCTCACCGCGCTTGGAGGAAGCGTTTCATGAAACCGACCGCTGCCGAGCGAACGAATCAACAACAAACTGCGCTGTTGCTCGGCGAGCATGGTCAGGATCGGAAGAAACGATTCGATGCGTAGCGTCCGTTCAAAGGCGTGCTGTTCGCGCAACTCCGCCGTCGCCGCGAGATTGCTCATCGCTCGTTGATTGAGCGTGCGAAACTCGTGAACATCGGCCTCGGTGAATTCATGCAACTGGCCGCCGCGGATCAGTTGCGCGATGAGCGTCCAACCGTCGCCGATCGACTCCATCACCGCCAAGCGCGAACTCCGCAGCTTCACCACCAACAGCACCAGACTCACGCACGCGCACGCGAGCAACACACTCAACACGCGATCGACCACCAGATGTATCGAACTCGGTGCAGCTGATTCTGAAGCAATTCCAATGACGAACGCCGGCCCCATCATGAAGCCGATGTAACTCGTGCGAGGACTTCCCACCAGCACCCATGCGCTGATGAATGACATCATCGACATGATGATGAGGTAACTGCCAAGGTCTTGCGCGCCAGATGCAAAGATGCTCACCGCGGCGAATGTCATCATCGCGCCGATGAAGGTGCCCACAAAACGCAACAAGCCTCTTCGCCCCACGCTTCCGAGAGTGGACTGCATGACTGAGACCGCACCGATTGCTGCGGGAGTCGTCGCAATAGGCAAGAACACTGCTGTCGCCACCAAGGAGAGTGCCAATCCTGCCACCGTCGCCAGCGCTGTCAACGCGGCACCGTGCTCAAAGCGCTGAAACAGCAACGAAATGGTTGCTGAATTGCCCAGCGGACTCGCCGCAGGAAATCCCAATGGCAATGCCAAGGTCGCTTCACCAAAGCGCGCGGGCAATGGTTGGTC
>QWPU01000224.1 GCA_003671065.1 Planctomycetota bacterium
CTATCTCAACGGCACAAACATCGACTACAAAGACGAAATCATGGGCAGCGGATTCGTGTTCAACAACCCGAATTCAACATCGAGCTGCGGATGCGGTTCGAGTTTCTCGGCGTAACCGCAGAGAAGTTGCAGCAACAAGACTTATGAAACAGGACGCTGCGATGCGTCCTGTTTTTTTTGCACACATCGTTGCGCATCCTGTGTATGGGTCGCGCGCAGGTTCTTCCATCGCACGCGTTGCGCTTGAACTCCTCACGCCACGCGCGACAACACCGTCTGCACGGGCACATGCATCGCTGCTTGGACTAACTTTTCCCACTCGCTGGTGAGGCCGGTGGCCGCTGCAGCAAGACGCGCGTCGGCTTCTTGCGTGGAGGTTGAGATGAGTAAGCGCTTTCGATGCACGATTGAACTTGCTTCGAGGATGGCGAGGCTGAGGGCGGCGAGTTCGCGTTGGCTTGCGTTGCCGTTGGCGCGCAGAGTTTCGCAGTGCTTGACTGCGGAGGCGAAGTCTGCGTCGCTAGCACTGCCTGTGATGTAGAGGTCGCGCGCGTTGCCGCTCGTCGCGAGCGGGCCTTCGTCGAGGGCGCTGCACGTCGGGAACAGGCCATCCGCTCGTCGGGCGCGATCAACAAGACGAACCAAGAGTGGATCGGTCTCGTCGTTCAGCGACACGAGCAGTTTGAGACAATCATAGTGATCGGAGATTTGCTTCATAGTCAGGCCCAGTTCCAAACACACTAAGCCGATCCCTTCAATCCCTCACACACGCGCCGCTTGAATGAAACACTCGCTCAAGCACGCTCTTTTCCGCCTTCGTTGATGTCCATGCTGGCGCGAATCTCGCGCTGGCAACCCGGAAATCTTGTGCTCACTTCATCGCTGCGGTCCTGCGCAGTAATGATCTCAGTCAGCGCGAAGCGCACGCATCAGACGCGCAACCTCATCGTCGAGTTCGTCTTCTGTTGTTCCGTCTTTGAGCAAGAGCTCGACCACTGCTTGGCGAAATCGAATCGCTGCCGTGCGCACCATGCTCGCGGCTTGGCCGCCTGTCACTGTGAAATTCGTTGCAAGGTCGGAGTAGCTTGCGCCGCCGACAAAGTGATTCTCAAACATCTGCCAATGCACCGAAAAACCTTCACCAGCGCATCGTTCGCGCGCGCTGTTTGCGGCGCTTCGCACCATCGACGCGGCCCACAAACGATCAAACTCCTCAACCGCGGTCTCGGCTTGACATGTCGGCTCGGTCGCAAACTCTGGCATCGTTTCCGCGCGCTCGTTGCGGCGCCTGCGAACTTCCTCTTGCAAGAAGAAGAGGAACCCGTTGATGAGCCAGCGACGCAGCGGCAGGTTGCTCGCAACCCAACGCTCGATGTAACCCTCTTGCGCCAGGCGCGACGCGAAGAACCCAGCAACTAAATCCGCGGAGGTGCTCAGTGACCGAAAGGTCGAGCCCGCGACATAGTTTCCGAGGGGCTCCGCATACGTCTGCATGATGTAGCCATTGATGCGCGAAAGCCCTGTTGGACCTTGTGCCAATTGCGCAACGAGCCAACCTCGTTGTGTCATGGGAAAACTGTCGCGGCTTTGACCCGCCGACTTTGATTGCTGAGAAGGTTGTGCGGTCGTGTCGCTCATGAAATTTCCCGATCCTGCGCGCGTAGTGAACCGTGGTTGACGATCCCCTCTGCGAAGTATCGGCAAGCGACCGAATCCGGTTCGCCTCCTCTATGCGAGAAGAGACAAAACTCCCCGCATCTCTGCGCGCGAAATTCTGAAAACAGCAGGGTTTAGGTCAGAATTGCAAGCCCTGCTAGGCTAACAAGGCAAGCCCCGCTAGGCTAAGAAGGCAAGCCCCGCGGCCGCGTCGCGCGCGAGGCTCTCAGCGCTCACTGGAGCACCGACGGCCAATCGCATCCATCGATCTGGAGTCAGGCAACCGAGCGAAGTGATGCGCTTGGTTTCTGAGGCGAGCTCTTTTCCGCGCATATAGGACCGAATCTGGTGGCTCATCATGTGGCCGAGCGTGTAGTCGGGCAGGTAGAGCGGGTGACCGATCATGTGCTGATAGGCCGCGAGGATGCGATAGGGATCGGGACCGTAGTCGTTGGCGTAGTAGCGCGTCCAAAGGTCGTCTGCGACGCGGAGGACTTCGCTGCGCAATTGCTCGGCGCTCGCGCTCGGATGCGCGTAGAGCCAGCGCCAGACGCGCAATTCAAGCAGCGAGGGGCCCGCGATCTGGCACGCGCTCAGCATGGTGGCGACGGCGTCGGCGGCGAACTGCTTCTGCGACTCCGCAGGGTCTTCCAAACCGAGGACACGCTTGGCGAGCGCTTGATAGAGGAACGCGAAGGCCTCGGTGCAGGCGGTGTTGGGAACGCCGCGCAGCGCAGGGCGCGAGACGAAGTAGGTCGAACAGAGTTGCTCGAGGTTGTGACCGAGCTCGTGCATGGCGGTGTCGAAGCCGTCCCAACCGAGTTCGGCATCGAGGCTTGAAGTGCGCAGCCATGCGCCGTAACCCTTGAGATACGGACGCATCGCGTGGCCCGCGCCTTTGGCGATTTCAACTTGCACGCGCGTGCCGAGGAACTCAGCGTCGCTGTCGTTGAAGCCGAGTTCGCGCAAGACAATTGGAAGTTTCGCTTCAAGTTCCTTCGCGTTGGCAAAGCGCGCTTTCACGGCCGCATTCATTTCGCTTGCGGGCTTTGCTTCGAGAATATCTTCGAAGTAGATGTCGAAGGGCTCGAGCGCGCGGCCGAGTTTGTGCTTGAGAAACGCGGCGAGGTCGCGGCGCACGGGCGACTCGAGCAGCGCCACCATGAGCGCTTCGACTTCGCTCTCGGGCATTTCGCGTTCAAGGGCAAACTTGCGCGCGATGGCCGAAGGTTCGTCTGGATAGAGCGGATCGATTTCGCAGGCCATGCGGAAATTTGCGATCCATTTTTCGTAGCGCACGAGGCCGAGGAGTTCGCCAGCGTCACCGTTGGCAATCGTGTTGCGCTGCGAATCCCAGTCGCGCTTCTCACTGCCGTCCATCACGCGCGCAGGAATCGTGCCGTCAATGTGGCGCGCCATCACCCACGACAACGCGCGCTGCTTTGCGAGTCCGTCGGGGTCGCCGTAACCAGCCTTGATTTCCTCGCGCACAAGCCAATGCGCGATGAGTTTGCGATCAGCGTCAAACCAGCGCTTGCCGTTGGCGTCTGTGAGTGAACCAACAGGAATGTGAAAGTTGCTCACCCAACTACTTGCATCGAAACTCACGGCGCGGGCGCGATCGGCGAGTGCTGCAGGAATGCGCGGACCAAAACTCTGCGGCACGCGCGCGGCGGCCCACTGCGCGTCGTCCCATGACGCTCCGTGCTCAAGCATCTGCGCGAGAGTGAGTTTCGGAAAGTTGAGCAGCGCGAGGTGCGCGATCTTCTGCTTGTAGAGTTGCTCGCTCAGATCAGGCGCTGGATCGAACTGCGCGAGAATGTCGTCGACGCCAGGGAATTCATCGCCGCGCAAATCATGATGACGACGCAGTGTGCGCCGCATTTCGTAGAGGTGGCCATCGATTTGTTCGAGTGCGCGTTCGAGTCGAATGAGCAGACGCGTGCGCTCGATTGCGTCGACCAAGAAGTGCTTGATGCAGAAGGCTTCGAAGGCCGCGGGATCGCCATCGGCCGCGCTCCAACGACCGGCGACGCGGGCGACACCCTCTGTGATAGCGCTGCGATGCGTTTCGCCATGGGTCGTTGTGAGCGCGTCAACGGCGCGAGTGATGGAAGTGGAAAGCGAAAACACGGCGGGAGCAGCAGCAATAGTCGACATGCACGCAGGGTAACGCAGACGCTTGAGATTGCCGCGCACCTTGGGCACAATGCGAGGATGCTTCGAAACGCGCTCGCTTGTTTGCTTTCAGTGATGGTTCTTACCGCGTGCGCGTCGACCGAAGTTGTCGAGCGATTTGGTCGCGTGAAGATGGGCATGACCAAAGACGAAGTGATCGACCTCCTCGGCGCGCCGAGTTCGAAGTGGCCGCTGGTGATTGCGAGCGACGGCTTCGATGGCGAGCGGTTGCAGTGGGGCGACTCGTTGTCAAGTCTTGCGTCGAGTAGCGCGTTTAAAGGTGAACCAGATCGCGCGTATTCCGTGGTGTTTGATGCAAGCGGAAAGGTTGTGCGCATGGCGACGCCTGAGTGGGTCGCAGAAGAAGACGATGAAACTGCGACGCTGCGCGCTCGCCGAGAGCAACGCGCGGATCAGTGATCGACCACAACTATGCAAGAAAGGCGCAGGCCGAAGTTTGACCTGCGCCGAGCATACTTCGATTCCTGCAGAATCAAAGCACTATCAGGCTCCGCGCGCCGCGATTCACTTCAGCAACGGCACGAGTGCAGTCGCCCACATCGCGTACGCCTTTGGCGTGAGATGGAGCGAATCAGGCATGAAGTCTTTCGAAATCGTTCCATCGCGCGACACGAACGCATCGCCGATCGCGTGAATTGCGTAGCGCGAGTTTCCTTCGCGAACCAGCGTGCGCAGCGCTTGATTGATCTGGCAGGCTTCGCCGCGCATCGGATTCATGTGATCGCCGCGCGGGAAAATTTCGATGATGTGAATCACGGCATCTGGGCATTGCGCGCCGAGCAATTGCGCGACGGCCGTGACCCCAAGCAGCGTCTCCTCGACGGTGCTCGTGCCGTGACCAAGATTGTTGGTGCCGATGAGGAGCACGACATGCTTGGGTTTCAAACGCGTGAGTGGTGCCGCGGTCAATCGATAGAGCACATGCTCGGTGCGATCTCCTGAGTTGCCGAGGTTGAGCGCGTCAAGTGGTGCGAGTTGTGCGTCCCACGCGGCTTTGCCAGGATCGTTCCATGCTTGCGTGATGGAGTCGCCGACAAACACGACATTCGCCGTGCCGCCTTCTTTGACGCGGAGGATGAGTTCGGCTTCGCGCGCGCTTGAGCCTTCTTCGGTGCGCGCGACGGGGACAACAGAACTCGGTGGTTTCGGCAAAGCAGAATTCACGGTGGGCTTGGTCTCTTGAAGCACGCCAGTCGGCGCGGCCGCGATGAGTGCTACGAGTGAACCGATCAACAACGCAGCGACGAGTGGAGTAGGTGACATGCACGCAGAGTCGCGCGGCACAGTGCATTCGTCAAGTCGCGGCTTCGATGAATGAGTTAGGCTGCGGCGCATGGAACTCAGCCTCGACTACTTCGTGCGATTTTCCACAGGAGCCGAGAGTGGTCCCTACACGGCCGATGAGCTGCGCGAACTGGCGCGTTCGAGTCGATTGAAGCCAACCGATTTCATTCGACGCGGCGAGTTTGGCACATGGATGGTTGCTGCGCGCACGCGAGGATTT
>QWPU01000225.1 GCA_003671065.1 Planctomycetota bacterium
CGAGCTTGGCCATAAGGCGCGAGTCGAGCAAGTCATCGAGTTTGCGCATCGGCTTCGCTGCTTTCGAAGTCGCGGATGGATTGACATCTGCCATCAGCGCGCCCTCGCAGTTGCACTGACAGAGGATTTCAATTCCGTCGGCGTCAAACGCACGACGCGACGCGCGATCTCATCACACGAGATACCTTCTGATTCGGCTTCAAAACTGCGGTGAATCCGATGGCGCAGTGCTGAACGCGCAACGGTGCGGACATCATCGAAACTCACGGCATACCGCCCTGCCATGAGCGCAACAACTCGCGCGCACAACGCAATCGATTGCGCCGCACGCGGACTCGCACCGATGCGAATGTTGGGTCGCAACTCCACGGGACAATGCTCGCCATCAGGATGCGTCGCGAGCACAAGTCGAACAATCCAGTCCTTCACTTCGGGCGCCATCGGAATGCGGCGCGCAAGTTTCTGCGCACTGATGATCGTGCGCGCGTCAACCACTTGCGTGGGCATCACCACATCCGCGATGGTGGTGCGATTCAAAATTTCCGTCAGCGTCTCGCGATCAACTTGCGGCACATCGACCTTGAGCAAGAATCGATCGAGCTGCGCTTCAGGCAATGGATAGGTGCCCTCTTGCTCGATTGGATTCTGCGTGGCCATCACGAAGAACGGTCGACCGAGCGAACGCGTTTCGCCTGCGGTCGTCACGCTGCGTTCTTGCATCGCTTCAAGCAGCGCAGACTGTGTCTTTGGACTCGCACGATTCACCTCGTCTGCGAGAACGAGTTGTGCAAAAAGCGGTCCTGGTCGAAAGCGCATTTCGCGTCGCGAGGTCAATTCATTTTCAGCAAGAATCGAAGTGCCCGTGATGTCGCTTGGCATGACATCAGGAGTGAACTGAATGCGACTGAAGCCAAGCCCAGTCGCTGCAGCAAGTGAACGCACGAGCAGCGTCTTACCAAGCCCGGGCACTCCTTCAAGCAGAAGATGACCGTCAGCAAAGAGTGTCACCAACGCGAGATCAACAACTTCGCGTTGACCGACAACCGCTTTTGCGACTTCGCTGCGCAGCCGCGAAAATACGCTACGAAACGCTTCGCAACGGCGTCGCGCCTCGGCGACATCATCGATGCCTGTGTCATCAAGGTTGCGCGCATCAGCACCATGATCAACCTTGCTCACGCGTCCTCTCCTCCACCGGTGGCGCGTTTCTTCGCGCGAAGGAGTCGTGCGGTCGTGTCTTCTTCTGCTTCATTGGTTGCATCGCCGTTCGGCTTGCTCGATGCATCCGACGAATCCGCAGCACTCGCGCGCACCGAAGTTGTCGGTCCACTCTTCAATTCAGCGCGCACATCAAGTGCTGGTCCCGTGCTCAACACATCGCGCATCGAATCGCTTGTGCCGCTGGTCGCACTGGTACCTTCGCGCGGCGCAGTCTTCCCACCGCTGTTCATGCGCGCCTTCTTCCACGCTTGCACCGTGCCGTCACCAATCGCGCGCGTCGACAAACTCGCGGAAACGCCATCCTTCGCGCCCGCCCAGTCAATCGCAATGCGACGCACCGCAACATCAAGCAAGAACAACACGGCCGCAAGAATCGCCATGAGATCCCACATGCGCCGCGCGCTTTCAGGCACCTGCAAACCCTCACGCAAGAACGCGTCGACTTCAAGCGGATTCTTCATGCGCAGTACGCGTCCGCCCGTCTTGTCGGCAATCTGTTCAAGCAACGCGCGATTGTCGCGCACCGTGCGAAACTCTTTCGGATACGGCACGCTCACCGACGCTTGCACGCTGGTGCGACGCCCATCTTCGCCTTTGCCAAGGCCGAAATTCACGAGATACGAACCAGCTTCACTTACAGGAAATTCTGCGCGCCAACGACTCGGTCCAATCTGCACGACCGTGAGTGACTGCGTTGAACCTGTCGGACCAATCATTATCGCGTCAGGATCGAGCGATGTCGCAAAGCCACCGCTTGCGTCAGTCGCTTCGAGATCCACGATCGCCGTATCGCCTTCCACTCGCGTGCGCACTTGCGCGTTCGACGGCACTGCAGGACGCAGCAACCAACGAACGCTCTGCTCCCAGAACGCGCGGTACTCGCTCCAAGTCGTCCACCCTTTCGTCCAACGCGTTCCCGCGTCTGATGTGAAGACGATCGATCGACCAAGTCCGTGATTCCAATACGCGTAGATCGGATCGACGCCTTCTGAAGTCTTGTTGGTGATCTCGATTTGCGAAAGCCCTTCGCGCGGAATCGTGAGGATGTATCCCGTGAGTCCGGGCACCTCACTCACGCCACGCAACGGACCCGTCACGCTCGGGCTTACGCCAGGCGTGAACTCGCCTTCGACCAACAAACTGCGCGACACCACCGCAGCTTCTTTAGTGAAGATCTGCGGAAGATTCTTTGGATTGGTGACTTCGTGAAATCGTCCGCCCGTCTTGTCGGCGGTGTACTTCATGTTCACATAGTCCTGCGCAGTGCCGTGACCGCTCACCATCACGGTGGTGATCGTGACCTTCGCTCTCACTGCCCAATCGAGAGTTGTTTGCGAAGGCGGTGCAGGATCGCCATCGGAAATGATGATGATGTGCCGCTGACCAGCCTTTGAATCTTCGAGCGCTTTGATGGCCATCGACACGGAACTGTCGAAGTCGAACATGTCGCCAACAATCAACGAGCGCGACGCCGCGATTGCTTTCGTCTTATCCCCTGCCTCTTGTAACGCGAGCGCCCACTCGGGACCGTTCATGAGCGTGATGATGCCGATGAGATCAAGTCGTGTCAGCGCTTCGATCGCCGCAATACACACTTGCTGCGCCCAATAGTTTCCTTGCGGCATTTCGCATGAGTGCACGATGAGGACCAATCCACCGCGCACCATTTGTCGCGTCGCAGGTGGATCGAGTTTGACGGGAAGCACCGACGCAACATCGCTATCGATCCATCCACCTTGCCCAAATGTTTCGTCACCACCAAGCATGAGCAAGCCGCCGCCGAGATCATGCACATACGCGCGCAGCAAACGATCAGTCTCGCCATCGATCGACCACTTCGGCACATTCACGAGCACGATCGCATCGAACCCTGAGAAGAAATCGCCGCCAGTGGTGAGCGCTTTTGGTTCGACCACCTTGACCTCGAGGCTTCCCTTGATCAGCGCATCCACGAAAGGTGCGCTTTCAGTGCCACCACTCGGATCAACCACCAAGATGGTTCCTGTGCCGTCGACAAAGGTGATGCCCGTGCTGCGATTGTTCTCAAGAATGCCATCTTGGTCTTCAGCGGCTGGCTCAAATACCGCTTCAAATCGGCGCGTTCCCGCACCTTCGAGCAGATACGGAATCGTGATCGTGCGCGGACCTGCGTCGAGTTCCACTGCCATGCCGAAGCCTGGCGCGTCCAGATCGAGATCGATCGGCGTGCCGCCGTCGCGCAAGAACACGGTGCCGCGCGCGGCGCGTTGACTGCGCAGGAGCAATCGCAAATCCGCAGTTTGTCCTGGACGCGCGCGAGTTGGCGCCTTCAAGTTTTCGAACACGACTTCGTTTGCCGATTCGTATTCGATCGGAATCACATCAATAGGAATCCCGTTGGCCTTCGCAACTTCCGCTTCCGCGAGCGCGTTACCGATGTTCTCGTTTCCATCGCTCACCACAATGATGCGCTTGGCCGTATCAGGCGGAAGAATCGAAAGCGCTTGTCGAATGCCCGCGGCAAGATTGCTCGCATCACGATCGCCCGAATGCTCTTGATTGGGAATGATGGAACGCGCGTCGGGTTGCGAAGCGATCTCGGCTTCGCGACCGAAGGTTACGGCGGCGACGCGATCGAGTGGATCCTTCTTCTGTTCAATGAGCGACTGCACAAAGTCGCGCGACTCTTTGAGGACTGGCTGCGGAATCGAACGACTGCGATCGAGCACAAACGCCGTGGTGAGCGCTAGACCTCGACGCACAATTGATGGCTGCGCGATTGCGACGACGAGTGCAAGAATGACAAGCGTGCGAAGCACGAGGCTCGTCCACCACTTCCACGGCTCTTCACTGCGACGCGATTTCCATGCGAGCAACACGACTGGCAGCAGCAGTGCGAGCAGGAAGAGAAAGAGCGGTCGTTCAAATTGCATCGCGAATCTTCACTGCACGCTCACTGCCCACTGGAAGTACAAAGAACTGGATGCGCGAGTTTCCGTGATCGCACACCGCGTAACGCCACACGCCGTCAGCCCCGATCCATGCGGGCTCGAGTGCCCAAGGATACTTCAACTGACCCGCCGCGCGGCCGATTCCACCGACGACATTTCGCACCGCGCCCGTCACGCCATCGAGGCGCTGAATGCGGTGGTTGCAGTGTTCGGCGACTAAGACCGTGCGCTCGCGAGTGTCGGGCGTTGGCGCATCATCCATTGAGCGCGAAGTGACGGGAACACCCGCAATTTCAAGCACAAGTCCGAAGGGGTACATGAATGCTCCCTCGGCTCGACCAGGGCCACCAAAGGCGCGTCGGAACTCGCCGTCACCCGTGAAAACTTCGATGCGATGGTTGCTTGCGTCGGCCACATAGAGTTCATCGCGCGCGGCGTCGTAGGCGAGCGCTTGAGGACGGAGCAGTTCGCCATCAGCGGAACCGTTCTTCCCGAACGCGTAGAGAAATGTGCGATCGGGACCAAACACTTGGATGCGATCGTTCCCTCCATACTCGCCGACGAACATACGGCCATCGGGTGCAAACGCAACATCGGTTGGATAAATGAATTGGCCGACTTCATGACCGTAGCTGCCGAGTTCCCACAGTTGTTCGCCGTTGGGCGTGAAGCAAAGAACCCGATGTTCATGCGTGTCAATCACGACGAGTGAGCCATCGGGCGCGACGGTGGCGCCGACTGGTCGACCGCGATCGGACTTCGGCATCGTCCACTCCGCAAGCACCGTGCCGTCCTCGGCGAATCGTTGCACGCGCGCATCTTTATCGATGACATAGGTTTCGCGCTTCACACTATCGCACGCGACGACGCGCGGACCATTGAATTGTCCGCGGCCTCGACCGACTCCACTCAACATGAATTCGGTGGTGAGTGGTTGCGCGACAAGTGGTGCGCCTCGATCAAAGCCTATGGGTTCAGGCGGAAGCAAATCTTGCGGCGAACTATTGCTGCAGGAAGGAAGACCAACGCTTACGAAGACGCAGCAGAAGAGCGCAAGAGTTGTGGCGCGTGCTGCGCGGGTTGCCGCGATGAATGTGATGCTCACCCATGCTGCCGGCAACGCGACGAGCACGAGTGCGAGCGCGCTCAACAGCAAGGTTTCGGGGCGTGGATAGTGAA